>JAUHYR010000090.1 GCA_030426475.1 Bacteroidia bacterium | reverse complement strand
TAATTATATCCTGCAGTAACAGCTAAAGGAACAGATACTGTATGCGATGCAGTATCTTTACAACCGAAAGAATTAGTTACAACAACATCATAATTTGTAGTAGTACTAGGAGTAACTACAACAGTTTGGTTAGTATTTCCCGTTGCACCACCACCAATCCATAAATAAGTTCCACCACCAGAAGCAGAAAGAGTTGCTGAACCTCCAGGGCAAACATAAGTTGGTCCGGTTGATACAGCGGTTGGTTTAGGGTTTACAGTAATTTGTCCTACATAAGCATTAGCCATGCCACATTGATTATAAGCTCTATATTGATATGAATGAACACCGGGCGTATTATACAGTACATTCATATTTGCAGTAGTTCCATTTCCCGGGCTACCCTGAGTAAATATCCATTGATAGCTGGATACATTTGTTGTATTTAAAGAAGTGTAAGAAACAATGTCTCCCTGACAAATAGTATCAGTTAATGGAGTAGGTTTAGCATTAATAGGAAATTGAGTAACGCCTACTCTTGTAAAACCGTTTAATGTTAACGGGTTACTGGTAGATTGCTCAATAAATATTGTAGCTTGATTCCATGCTCCGGCAATATTTGTCCATACTTTGTTTGATCTTCCGGGAATTCCAAATAAATTTTTGGTATAAGCCATTGCTAACGTATCAGGAACAAAAGTATCACACTCTATACCTACAAAAAAAGTAGGATCTAAAGAGATATTAATAGGGTTGTTAAATGATAAAGTAACTTTTACCGCACCTTGAAATTGTTTAATCCAATTTTCTATTGATTTATAAGGAATGTTGTATGAATCATATACTGTTCCAGGAGCACCGCTTGGTCCGTTATCGTTCCATACAGTAACTTTAAATGTTTTGGTAGATGAAGGAGAATAGCCTTCCGTAAATGTTAACTCAACATTCTGTATATGTGTTGACGAGCCGGTTTTAGTAAAATGCTCGGCAAATTTTGGAGTTTTGTTGGTATAACTCATTGTTCCTCCAAAATAACCATAACTTCCGAAGTTCCATGTGTATAATGTAGTGTCTGTAGCCGGAACAAGGTTAGTTACAGTATCACAACCATTTGCCTTTAGCATACTGTTGTTAGGTTGAATTAAAGAGCTTAAAGAAATATCTTTAGTTGTACTTTTGTTATCAGCAGAATAAATAACTCCTCCTTCATGGGTGGCAGCATTAAATTTTTCTACTTTTAGGGTTGCAGTTGCGTTTTGGTAAATATTAGATTTTACCGTTATTTCGTTCTCCGAAATATTTTGAGAGAAAACAAAATTGTAAGTAAGTGCCAAAGCGCAAAATAAAGTAATTTTTCTCATAATTTGTAGTTTTGCAGTTAGAGCGCAAATATAGCAAAAATTTCGATAAATAATTAATTTTTAAGGACTAACATGCAAATAAGTAAGACGAAAAAAACAAGGTGGGATGTTAGTGAGCAAAGTAATGCTGAACTCATTAATCAACTATCCATTGAATTAAATCATTTAGATAAAAGTCTTACTTCTATATTAGTAAAAAGAGGAATTACTGATTATGAGAAAGCCAAACAGTTTTTCAGACCAAGTTTAAAAAGTTTGTACAATCCATTTCTAATGAAAGATATGGATAAAGCAAGCGATAGAATAATTGCAGCCATTAATAACGGTGAAAAGATTTTAGTCTTTGGTGATTATGATGTGGACGGAACAACATCCGTTGCCATGTTTTCTACTTTTTTAGAAAACCAAAATGCAGACTTTCTTTTTTATATTCCGGATAGATATTCTGAAGGATATGGAATTTCAACTGAAGGAATAGACTTTGCTTTAGAAAATAATTGTAAAGTAATGGTGGCTTTGGACTGTGGTATAAAAGCAATTGACAAAGCCAACTATGCTAAAGAGAAAGGAATTGATTTAATTGTTTGTGATCATCATCTTCCCGGAGAAGAGTTGCCCAATGCTTTTGCAGTTTTAGACCCAAAGCGAAAAGATTGTTTGTATCCATTTAAAGAGCTTTCAGGGTGTGGAGTTGGATTTAAATTAGTACAAGCAGTTTGCGAAAAAAAACAAATCCCTTTTTCAGAAATTCAGCATTTATTGGAATACTTAGCGATTAGTATTGCGGCTGATATTGTGCCAATACTAGATGAAAACCGAGTGTTAACTTATTTTGGTCTAGAAATAATTAACCAACAACCTAGAGCGGGAATTAAAACTCTGCTAGAGCTTGCAGGTTTTGACTTTAAAAAAAGAAAAGTAAATGTTACCGATTTAGTTTTTTTAATTGCACCGAGAATAAACGCAGCAGGTCGTATGGATGATGCCAAAGATGCTGTAAAAGTATTAATGGCTAAAACCGAAGAGCAGGCCAATGAAGTGGGCAACTTAATTCAGTCACATAATACGGATAGAAAAGAAATTGACCGACAAATTTGTGAAGAAGCATTAAAAATGATTGAAGCTTCAGAGATTCTTCAAAACAGAAAGTCAACTGTATTGTATCAGGAGCATTGGCATAAAGGTGTGGTAGGAATTGTGGCTTCAAGAGTGATTGAAACGTATTACAAACCAACTATAATTTTGTGTGGTTCAGAAGGAAAAGTAGCTGGTTCGGCACGTTCGGTGAGAGGTTATAATGTGCATGAAGCCATTGAAAAATGTGCTCATTTATTGGAGAAATTTGGCGGACATAAATATGCAGCCGGATTAACTATGTTACCTGAAAATGTGGAAGCTTTTGCTGAGGCATTTGAAAAAGCAGTTTGCGAAAACATTACAGATGAATTACTAACTCCATCTTTACAAATTGATGAAGAGATTTCTTTTGCTCAAATAGATGAGCGATTTGTTAGTATTTTAAAACAGATGGCACCTTTTGGACCCGGTAATATGCGACCTGTTTTTACAACCAAAGAAGCATTAGCCTCTGAATATAGATTGATAGGAGAAGACCATTTAAAATTAAAAGTATTTGAACCAACTGATAACCGCATAAAATTTGATGTAATTGGTTGGGGAATGGGGCGCTATATCAATGAAATTTCTGAAGGTGTTCCTTTTGATATTGCTTATACTATTGAAGAAAATCATTGGAACGGAAATACTACCATTCAATTAAAACTAAAGGGTTTGAAACTAGCTTAATTTTTTTACGTATTAAAATTTATGAGTGCTGGAGGTTCTATAAATGCAATGAATATAAGTCTCAAAAACAACAAGAGACCAAAGAAAAAAGTAATTTTTAACGAGAAGCTTCAGCCATCTAATAAGAAAAGCAACAATCTTAAAAAATTGTTAGAGAAAAAACTAACTAAGGAAAATTTAAAAAGCCTTAAAATGAGATTGATTAAAAGAAAAAAGAGAGAACAGCAAGTTGAAATAATAGTTTTTTCTTTGCTTTTAGCTATTGGAATTACTTTTATTGTATCACTATTTATTATGCACTATTATTTACCGTTTTTAGATAAGTTAGATTAGTTTTGCTTTCTAGCCCAACACCACAATTCCTAAATAATCACAAAGTTGGCGTTTAATGTCCTCCATGATTTTTATCTCTTGTAAAAGCAAAGTGCTTTCTTCATCGTTTGCAGATTTTAACTTTTCTTTTCGAGCTATTGCTCTTTCTTCCAGTTTATGAAGTTTAAATAAATACAAGGTCTCCAAAACTGCTTTCGATAAATTCATTTCTTCGGTAGTAACCCAAATATTGTGTTTTTCCCAATTTTCGCTCAACGAATATTTTGAAGTAACTAAGTCAATGCAAAATTGCGCAATACTTTGGTCAGGGTGATTAAAGAAAAATTGTTGCCCAAAAATTTCCTGATGTTGAAATTGTGTCATTATTTCATTCAGCACTTTTTGGTGGGTTTCATTTTTAAACTCAATTCCATCATGGTGAATATCGCTCAGTAAAAACTCTAATACATTTGTTTTTTCTTTAATAGGATTTCCTTCTTCGTCTTTTGCGGGTAAATCAAACTCTTTGTCGCTATAGGAAAGCATAATTCTAAGGAGCTCGCTTTCGCGATAATTTAATTTATCAACCTGAATTTCCTCCGCTTGTTTTTGCGGTGATTGAATTTGTAGTGGAGCTTCTTCGTAATTTCTTTGGTCTCGGGTTTTTTTAGCTCGTATGTCTTTACGCAATTTGTTTACTTCAGCTAAAACTGCTTGTTCAGAAATTTCAAGCAGTTTACTACACTCACTAATGTAAACAGAACGCTTAATATGGTCAGGAATTAAGGCAACGCTTTCCGCAATATCATGTATAAATTCTGAACGTTTAATCGGGTCATCTTTTGCCTCATCAAACAAAACACTAATCTTAAATCGAATAAAATCTTTAGCGTTTTCTTCTAAGTATTTTTTAGTAGTTTCTGTATCATTTTTTCTGGCAAAAGAATCTGGGTCATCTCCTTCTGGGAAAAGCAAAACTTTTACGTTCATGCCTTGCTCTAAAATCAAATTAATACCTCTAAAAGAGGCTTTAATCCCGGCAGGGTCACCATCATACAAAATAGTAATGTTTGAGGTAAATCTCTTAATCAGCCTAACTTGGTCTTCTGTTAAAGCTGTCCCGCTGGATGCTACTACATTCTCAATTCCGTTTTGAAAAAGCGAAATTACATCTGTATAACCTTCTACCAATAAACAATTATCTTCTTTTACAATAGCTTTTTTGGCCTGATACATACCATATAAAACCTTGCTTTTATGATAAATATCGCTCTCGGGAGAATTGAGGTATTTTGCAGTTTTTTCATCTTTCTTTAAAACTCTTCCTCCAAAACCTAAAACCCTTCCGCTTAAATTATGAATGGGAAACATTACTCTTCCCCAAAATCTATCGTACTTTCGGTCTTCTTTTACAATGGTTAATCCTGTTTTTTCAAGAAACTGAAGTTTGTGTCCTTTTGCTAAAGCGGCTTGGGTAAAAGCATCTCTGCCATTAGGCGAATAACCTAATTTAAAGAGTGTAATAGTTTCATCTGTAAAGCCTCTTTCTTTAAAATAACTTAACCCAATGTTTTTTCCTTCATCGGTATTCAGTAATTGGTCGATAAAATAATTTTCGGCAAAATCATTAACGATGTAAAGGCTTTCTCTTTCACTTGCTTCTTGCTGTGCTTCAGGAGTTACAGCTTCTTCTTCAATTTCAATGTTGTATTTTTTTGCAAGATATCTTAGCGCATCAGGATAAGTAAGATGTTCATGCTCCATTAAAAAAGTAACCGCATTTCCACCTTTACCTGAACTGAAGTCTTTAAATATTTGCTTTACCGGAGACACCATAAATGATGGTGTTTTTTCATTTGCGAAAGGGCTTAATCCTTTATAGTTAGAACCGGATTTTTTTAGGTTAACAAAATCGCCAATTACCTCTTCTATGCGGACAGCATCAAAAATTTTCTCTATGGTTTGGCGGGTAATCACTAGGTTTATTTAAAAGTTTCTGATTTTACGTATTCACCTTTGTCGTTATAAAACTTCCATTCACCTATTTGCTTTCCATCTTTATATGCTCCTTCCATTCTTTTATTTCCGTTTTTGTGGTATGCCACTGATGGCCCGTTTCTTACTCCTTCAATAAAATCACCTTCACTCCAAACATTTCCGTTTTCGTAAAAGAAAATCCAGTGACCGTGTTTCAATCCATTTTTTAATTCGCCCTCATATCTAACCTGACCATTTTTATAGTAAGTTTCTTCTTTAAATTTTGCGTCAGTTGAATCTGTTCCCTTTTCATGTTCATAGGAAACCTTTTTGGGTGTGCCATCTTCATATTGCTCATCAATAATTTTTTTAACAGGCTCTTCGTTATTGCATGAGGCAACAACCAAGCAGATAAACATCAAATAGAAAAATTTACGCATAGTTTTACTTGTTTCTTTCTGTGGTAAAGATAACAAGATTTCGGAGGCTATTTTTAGCTTCTGTATCAGGAAGTGAATCTAATTTGGCTAGTGCTTTATCTCTGTATTCTTCCATTTTTTTGGTGGCATATTCTATTCCACCTGAAGCAATTACTTTTTGGATAACCTCTTTCACTTTCTTACTATCTTCATGATGATTTTTTACCACATTTATGATAAATCTTTTTTCACTTTTAGAGACATTGTTTAAAGCATAGATAAGCGGTAATGTCATCTTTTGTTCTTTAATATCAATGCCGGTTGGTTTGCCAATTTTTCCACCTTCACCATAATCAAATAAGTCATCTTTTATTTGAAATGCCATTCCGGTGAGTTCACCAAACTCCCACATATTTTTTACAGTGGCATCATCTGCACCAACAGATAAAGCTCCCGTAGCACAGCAAGATGCAATTAAAGAAGCCGTTTTTTGCCTGATGATATCATAATAAATTTCTTCTTTAATGTCTAGCCTTCTGGCTTTTTCAATTTGTAAAAGTTCGCCTTCACTCATTTGTTCAACTGCAGTTGAAACTACTTCTAGTAAGTCAAATCGTTTATTTTTTATGGCAAGCAACAAGCCTTTTGAAAGTAAAAAATCGCCCACCAAAACAGCAATTTTATTTTTCCAAATAGAGTTAATAGAAAAAAAGCCTCTTCGTAAATGAGCATCATCTACTACATCATCATGAACTAGAGTTGCTGTATGTAATAATTCAATTAGAGAAGCTGCAATATAGGTGGTGTCGCCAACATTTCCGTGAGCTTTGGCAGAGAGGAATACAAACATAGGACGCATTTGTTTGCCCTTTCTTTTAATAATGTAATGGGTAATTTTATCAAGCAGCGGGACAGTGCTTTTCATGGATTTCCTGAACCATCCCTCAAAATGTTCCATTTCAGCCTCAATAGGCTTTTTTATTTCATCCAATTTTCCCAATGGCCAAATGTAGTAATTAGAGATTAGTTTTTAATAAGCTTAAAACTTTCAGATTCATCAGTATTGGTATTCAGTACTTTTAAAAAATAATATCCCTTACTTAAATCGGGTAAATAGAGCTCAAAATGATTGGTATTGAGTTTAGTAGTTTTTACTCTATTTCCGTTTATATCGTTAATCATAATAACATAAGGAGCCTTTTGTTTTAATTCAATGGTAATTTTATAAATAAATGGATTAGGATATATTTTATCTATTAATTTATAATCAATCGGATTAAGTAAACTTTCGTTTTTTTCTTCAGTTAAATCTTGATTTGAAATGATTAGTTTTTCGGGTTTAAGAGGCTCTATTACAAACCGAAAAATTTCTTTGCCATCTTTTTTCTTTGGGCTGATAGTGATATTATTTGTAGTGTCAGAGATTATGTTTTGGTAATAGCCACTGTCAATTTGATTTTTTATAATTTGATTTTGTATCCATTCTGTTTCAAGTCCGGTTATGGTTGAGTCAGTAACTTTAATGGCATGGATAACTACTTTGTTTTCTGAAAGTTTTCTGTTTAATAAATACAATTCATTTCTTTTGGTAATAGTTCCCACAAAAACTGTATCGGAATCAGAAGTAGTAATATAATTTATGTTTGATATATCGTCAAATGAAATTTTGTATTTTATAGTATCACTTTCTCGAATAACTTTAAACGAGTTTCCGAGTCGAGAAGAAAGATTTATTAATTTTCCTTTTATAGGTTTTTCAAAAACTATATCAGGTTCATATTCATTGCAGCCGATTAGTATTATAAGAAGAATTAAAGGCGCTATTATTTTTATGCTTCTAATCACAAATCACTAATTTACTATAAACCAAACGCAGCTTTATTTTTATTGGCTAATTGCCCGCATGCAGCGTCAATGTCTTTTCCTCTGCTTCTTCTTACGCTTACTACTAAGTTTTTACTTTCTAAGTAATTGGCAAAACGGTCTACATTTTCTGAGTTTGCCTGCTGAAACTCACCGTCATCAATGGGGTTATATTCAATAATATTGATTTTGCATGGCGTAATTTTGCAAAATTCTGCTAGTTCTTTTGCGTCTTCAATTTTGTCATTAAAATCTTTAAAGATAATGTACTCATAAGTTATTCTGGTGCCCGTTTTATCGTAAAAATATTTCAAAGCTTCTGACAAAGCCACCAAAGAATTAGTTTCATTTATGGGCATGATGTAATTTCTTTTTTCATCATTAGCCGCATGTAAGGATAGTGCTAGGTTAAACTTTACGTTATCGTCAGCCAGCTTCATTATCATTTTTGCTATGCCTGCAGTAGAAACAGTAATTCTTTTTGGAGACATACCCAAGCCCTTTTCTGATGTAATTTTATCTATGCTTTGAATCACATTATTATAGTTCAAAAGAGGTTCGCCCATACCCATATAAACAATATTGGTTAGGTTTTGGTTGTACTCTTTTTCCGCTTGTTCTTTAATTAATGCAACTTGGTCATAAATTTCATCTGCATCAATATTTCGTACTCTTTTTAATTTTCCGGTTGCGCAAAACTTACAAGTAAGGCTACATCCAACCTGAGATGAAATACAAGCAGTCATTCGTTTGGTAGTAGGAATTAAAACGCCTTCTGCAACAAGACCATCATGTAACTTAAATGCACATTTTATGGTTCGATCAGCACTGATTTGTCTGTCGGCAATTTCAACCGCATGAATGGTAAAATTTTGTTTTAATTTTTCTCTTAATTCAAGAGAAAGGTTAGTCATATCATCAAACGTATGGGCAGTTTTTATCCACAACCAATCGTAAACTTGCTTTGCTCTAAATGGTTTTTCACCAATCAAAGTCATTTGCTCGGTTAGTTCTTCAAGCGTAAGTTTTCTAATATTTTTCTTTGCTTCTCTCACGCTGCAAAAGTAAGGGAATGTTTATCAATTTGGGATTTTTCAAAAAAATAAGTTACTTGGTAGTGAATTTAAAATAGCCTTTATGATACCAAGAATAAGCAGTTTTGAAGAATATAAAGAGCAGTATAAAAAAAGTGTAGAAAATCCTGAAAAATTTTGGGATGGTGTGGCCGATACGTTTTTATGGAAAAAAAGATGGGACAAAACACTGGATTGGAATTTTGAAGAACCTAATGTAAAGTGGTTTATAAACGGAAAGTTGAACATTACAGAAAATTGTATTGACCGTCACTTAAAAGATAAAGCGGACAAAGTAGCTCTTATTTGGGAGCCGAATAACCCTGAGGAAGAATCGATAAAAGTTACTTACAAACAGCTTCACGAAAATGTTTGTAAAACAGCTAACATGCTAAAAAATAATGGAGCAAAAAAAGGAGATAGAATATGCCTTTATATGCCAATGGTTTTGGAATTGGCTTATACAGTTTTAGCATGTGCCAGAATAGGAGCAATTCACTCTGTTGTTTTTGCAGGGTTTTCAGCAAAATCATTAGCCGACAGAATAAATGACGCCAATTGTAATCTTGTTTTAACGTCAGACGGATTATATAGAGGAAACAAACAAATTGGATTAAAATCTATTGTAGATGAAGCATTAAAAAATTGCACCTCAGTAGAGAAAGTAATTGTATTAAAACGAACGGGAGAAGAAGTTCAAATGCAAGCCGAACGAGATATTTGGTGGCATAATGAATGGCAAAAAGTCAGCGCTGAATGTAATGCAGAAGAAATGGATGCGGAAGATAATTTGTTTATACTCTATACATCGGGTTCTACCGGAAAACCAAAAGGAGTAGTACATACTTGTGGAGGCTATATGGTTTATTCTGCTTACTCATTTAAAAATGTTTTTCAGTATCATGATGAAGATGTTTATTGGTGTACGGCCGATATTGGATGGATAACAGGACACTCTTACATTATTTACGGACCATTATTAAACGGAGCGACATCTATTATGTTTGAAGGTGTTCCAACTTTTCCTGACCCGGGAAGATTTTGGGAAGTAGTGGATAAATACAAGGTGAATATTTTTTACACAGCTCCAACAGCTATTAGAGCTTTACAAGCACATGGAACGGAATGGGTAAAAAAGCATGACTTATCATCATTAAGAGTATTGGGAAGTGTAGGAGAACCAATAAATGTGGAAGCCTGGGAATGGTATTATAAAGAAGTTGGAAAGGAAAAATGTGCTTTGGTAGATACTTGGTGGCAAACAGAAACGGGTGGAATATTAATTACTCCTATAGCAGGAATTACAAAAGAAAAGCCGGGATATGCAACACTGCCAATGCCGGGAATTCAACCTTGCCTGGTTGATACAGACGGGAAAGAAATCGAAGGAAATGGAGTAGAAGGAAATTTATGTATTAAGTTTCCTTGGCCAAGCATGTTAAGAACAACTTGGGGCGATCATGAACGTTGTAAAAACACTTATTTTGGAGTTTATAAAGGAAACTATTTTACTGGTGATGGCTGTAGGCGTGATGAAGACGGCTACTACAGAATTATGGGTAGAGTAGATGATGTAATTAACGTTTCAGGCCATAGAATAGGTACTGCAGAAGTTGAATCTGCCATTGACGAACATGATAAAGTGGTAGAGGCAGCTGTTGTTGGTTATCCTCATGATATCAAAGGACAAGGAATTTATGCTTTTGTAATTGCTACAGAAAAAATTACTGAAGAGGATACCATGCGAGCAGAAATTTTAGAAAAAGTAAAAGAAATAATTGGAGCTATAGCTAAACCTGACAAAATTCAGTTTGTAACTGGTTTACCAAAAACTCGTTCAGGAAAAATAATGCGAAGAATCTTACGTAAAATAGCTGAAGATGACTTTTCAAATTTAGGGGATATCTCAACATTGGCAGAGCCAGCAGTGGTTGACGATTTAATTAATAAC
>JAUHYR010000002.1 GCA_030426475.1 Bacteroidia bacterium | reverse complement strand
TGATTTTGCCTGGTCTTCCAGCACCAGATTTAGTTGATAAAGATACCTCTGGAACAAAAGAATATAAACTGTCTGATTTAAAGGGAAAAGTGGTTTTGATAGATTTTTGGGCTTCTTGGTGCCGACCTTGTAGAGCGGAAAACCCTAATGTGGTAGCTGCTTATGATAAATATAAATCTAAAGGCTTTGAAGTATTTAGTGTCTCATTAGATGGTGTTCAAAACCAACCTGAACCTAAACAAGCATGGCTAGATGCTATTACTCAAGATGGATTAAAATGGCCTAATCATGTGAGTGACCTTAAAGGTTGGAATTCAAGCGTAGTGCCTGTGTTTAATATTCAAGGTATTCCTATGACTTTTTTGATTGATAAAGAAGGAAAAATAGTTGCTAAAAACGTAAGAGGCGAAGCTTTACATCAAAAACTGGAAGAGTTGTTGGGTTAAAAAGAAACTTTCACTTTTACAGAATTTTCTTTCTTCTTTTGTCCTTTTCCAATACCTTTTAAGCTGGTAGAATTTCCACCTGTACTGTTTACTCTAAAGCCTTTATCTTCTCCCATTTCTTCTAACTCTTTTTTGCGGGCTTCTGCTTCTAATCTCCTAGCTTCTTCGTCTGCTTTTCTTTTTTCCTCTTCTAAGGCTTGCTGCTTAGCTAAGTCCATCTCTTTTTGCTTTTGTTCAATTACCAATATTTGGTCTTTTGGATATTGTTCATCAGGAAATATCTCTAAGGCTTTCCAATATTTATCAGAGGCTGAGGTATAATTTTCTTCTGCAAAAAAGTTATCTGCCTCTTCCACTAATTTGTTATACTTTGTTTTTTGCGCTTCTAGTGCTTTTTGTTTTTCTTGTTCAGAAGCTTTGTTTGCGGCTAGTTCGGCAGCTTTTTTGGCTTCTTCTTCGGCTTTTCGTTGTGCTTCAAGTTCGGCAGCTTTTTTTGCGGCTTCTTCTTTTGCAGCCAATTCCGCAGCTTTCTTAGCTTCTTCTTCAGCTTTTTTCTTAGCTTCTAATTCTGCCAGTCGCTTAGCTTCGGCATCTGCCTCTTGTTGAGCTAGCTTTTCTTTAGCCATCTCATCTAAAAGGTTTTCAATTTCATTAATTTTTGATTTTGGATACGATTCGTTTGGCTTAACCGTTAAAGCTTCTTTGTATTTTGAAATAGAATTTTGATACTCGCTATTTTCAAAAGATTCATCGGCTTGAGTAATTAAAGCATTGTATTTTTCATTAATAGCTTTTTCGGCTTCACTTTTAGCAAGTTGGTCTGCCATTATTTTTTCAATTTCCGCTATTTTTTGTTTTGGATAAGCTTCTTTTGGAAATATTTCTAATGCTTCTTGGTAACCTGATTTAGCATCTTCTAAGTTGTTTCCGGCAAATGATTTATCTGCTCTGGCAATAGCATCATTATATTGCTTTTGTTGTTCGGCTTTTTCTTTTTCTAATTGAGCCAACTTTTCCAGCTCAGCATTTATTTCTTCAATTTTTGATTGAGGGTAATCTTCTTGCTTTATAGTAAGCGCCTCTTCATACTTTTGTTTGGCTACTTCTAAATTTTTTGAGTCAAGCAATCTGTCGGCTTCTTTTATCAATGAATTATACTTTTCATCAACCGCTAATTCAGAAAGTTTTGCATCAATTTCTTCTATCTTGTTTTTGGGATAAGTTTCTTCGGGTTTTAATTGAAGTGCTTGTTGAAATGAAGACTTAGATTTTACCAAGTCATTTGCGCTAAATAGTTTGTCACCTTCTGCAATAAGTTTATTATAGTTGGCTTCTAATTCTGCTGCTGCTTTTTCTTTAGCCGCTTTTTCAGCTAAAATTTTATCTATTTCCAATACTTTTTCTTTTGGATAAGCTTCGTTTGCAAAAAGACTAAGTGCATTTTGATAATTGGTTTTAGCTTCAGTATAATTTTCTGAGTTCATTGCTAAATCTCCGTCTTTTATAAGTTGAGCGTATTTATCTTTTTTGGCTTTTTCTTCTTGTTCTTTAGCTGCTATCTGTGCTAGTTTGTTGTCAATTTCTTTAATCTGATTTTTTGGATACGCTTCATCCGGTTTAACTTTTGAAGCCTCTTGATAAATAGTTTTTGCTTCATTCAATTCGTTTGCAAAAAACTTTTTATCGGCATCAGCAATGATAGTTTTGTATTGTTCTTCTAGCTTTTTTTGTTCTTCTGCTTTTGCTGCCAATTCGGCTTTTTTAGCTTCTGCTTCAGCAATTTTGTCTTTCGGATATGTTTCATCCGGCTTTACTTCTAACGATGATTTATAATGTAATATGGCTTCATCGTACTTAGAGCCATTAAATGCATTGTCAGCTTTTGTAATTAACTCCTTATACTTATTGTTAATTGCTTCAAGCTCTTTTTGCTTAGCTAATTCTGCTTGACGTTGCGCTTCTTTTTCTGCTTCTTCTTTTGCACGCTGTGCTTCTTCTTCGGCTTTTTTCTTTGCTTCTGCCTCAGCTAATTTTTGCTTTTCTTTTTCTTCAAATGCCTTTAGAGTTTCTAGTTTTTTTGTTGCTGCTTCGTCTCCCGGTTTTACCGATAATGCTTTTTCATAGTTTGACTTAGCATTTGGAAAATCTTTTTTCAATAATGCCATATCTCCGTTGCTCATGGCTTCTTTGTAAGCTTGTTCTTTAGCTTCTTCTTGCAGCTTTTTCTTTTTGTATTCTGCTATTAAAGCCTCTATTTTTTGATTCATTT
This sequence comes from Bacteroidia bacterium, assembly GCA_030426475.1. Taxonomy (GTDB): domain Bacteria; phylum Bacteroidota; class Bacteroidia; order Flavobacteriales_E; family Vicingaceae; genus CALALS01. Next base: position 61,562 of record JAUHYR010000002.1, on the reverse strand, counting down.
GGCTTGTGTAAGCAAAGTCCCAAGCAATTTCATCTTTGCCGTTATAAGCTGATTTTCCAATGGGTTGGTTTAGTAAACTATAGTCCATGCCTTGAATTTTTTCAAACAAGGTCATTTCTATTTCAAGGTCTTTTATTTTGTTTTGTTTTTCAGGAGGAACACCATTGGTATTTATGTTTAGTTTTTTGGTAACATACCCTGTTCTGGAGTAAACTACCATGTAATTTTTTCCAAACTTTAGTTGATAGTAATACTTTCCTCCGTCTGTGTAAAAGTTAGATTCTGATGCTCCATCAGCAATAATATTAATGTTTACACCATCAAGTTTTTTACCATTATCAGCATCAGCTACTATTCCGGATAGCTCTAAAAAAGGTTCGTCTTGTGCATAAAAGGATAAGGAGATAAATAGGGCGAATAAAAAACTAAGGTATTTCATTGGTGTTGAATTTTTTAGATTTCAAATATACGAAAGATGATAAGTATCGGATGTCAATTTTTATACCACTTTACTCAACAACTAAAGATTTAATGGCTATTCCCATTGATGTATGAGTAGCTATTTGATATATGCCATTTGGTAAATCATTGATGTTACAAGTGTAATTATTATCATTTATGTTTATTTGTTTGACCACTTTACCGGTAATGTCAATTATTTTAATAGACGTTATTACAGCATCAGACTCAATTGAAAAATAGTTTTTAGAAGGGTTAGGATAAACATTTATCTCAGGGAGTTGCTCTGAAGCGATTGATTTTGTGGAAAGAATTGTTCCGTCAAACCCAATTCTTTGAAACCAAATATTTAATCTTCCATTTCTGGTATCGCCCCAAACAGCACTAAGCGTATCGTCCATTAATTTAATGCACATAAAGTCATTGCCTGAACCATTTAAAACAGTATCAAAAGCAACTGATTGATCTGATATTTTGAAGTTTGGAGCAAAAGAACCTGAACCATTTTTTCTAACAGCTGCATAGATTTCTGTAGGCTGTTGATAACCTGTTCCACTTGCATTTCTTCTGTCCCTCCATGCAACAACTAAGTCTCCGTCATTATCAAAATCTGCCCATACCATGTCTTGCATTTTTCCGTTTCCTATAGCATCGTCATTAATTTTTTGTGGAGTTCCCCAGCTTGCTCCTTTATTTAAACTCTCAATCATATATACATCTCCGTCTCCATTTGGATTATGTAAAAAGAAAAAAGCTAAATGATTAGCATTTGCCGGATTGCTAATTAATAAATATCCTTTTTTAGCCAGTGAATCGCTAAAAGTAGTAGCAGAAGCATATACAGAATTGTAATTAAACGAGTTTCCGGTATTGTTTGAAGAAGCGATAAAATACTGCGGAAGTGGGTTTTGAGAAACTACGTAACTTGGATATATGGCATAAAAAGTTCCGTCACTGCCAACAGAAGGAGTAGGCATTGGTTGTGGAATTAAACTTCCGGCTAAATATCCGGTTGAGTCAATATATCTGTAAGGTGAAAACGAGTTACCGCCATTTGTTGATTTTACCAAATAAGGATTAAAAGGAGCGGGAGAGCCGCCTTCTCCATTCATAGTGGTAACATAAATCGTTCCCTGATTTGGACCGTTGGATTGGTCAACAACCATCCATGGTCTATCAATACAAAACTTAGTGTTGATGTCGTCATAAACATCAATAGCTTTAACTGGCGTTCCCCAGTTTAGTCCACCGTCCGTGCTTTTTGTTACGAAAACAGTTCCAGAGTCTCTTGCTAATTTATAGTCGATATAGGCCAAAAATAAATTACCGGAATTATCAAATTGTAAAGAGGGGTCAGCAGATGTGTACGTTGGACTTTTGTGTGGAATATATTTTGTTGTACTCCATGTGTTACCGGCATTAAAAGATACTCTGGTTTTTATTACTATTTGATTGTTAAACTGATAACCCATCCAAACAGCAACCATGTGTTGTGAGTTGCCAGGGTTTATACTTAAATAAGGCTCACCATCAAAGATAATTCCATTTGAAATGTTCTTATTTTGAGCAAAAGAACCAAGGGAAAGAACACTAAAAAATATGATAAATACCTTTTTCATTATTTTGCTACAATCTTAAATTCTGTTCGTCTATTTTGTTGATGAGCTTCTTCTTTAGCTTCTTCAGTTGGTAATTTTGCAATTTCTGCATCACTCATAATTAATTGAGACTCTCCATATCCTTTTGCAATTAATCTTGATTTATCAATTCCTTTTGAAGTTAAATAATCAACACAAGCCTGAGCTCTTTCTTGGGATAGCTTATTATTATACGCGTCTCCGCCTCTGCTGTCGGTATGTGCAGAAAGCTCAATTTTAAGCGTTGGATTTTCATCCAATAATTTTTTCAACCTATCAAGCTCATTCATTGAAGCATTTCTGAGTGTTGATTTATTGTAATCATAGAAGATATTTTTTAATATAATTCTGCTTCCCACTTCCAGCTTTTTCAAGTCAACGTCAATTACCACTTCGTTATATCCTGAACTTGCAGCTATATTAAAATTTTCAGAGTGGAATAAATACCCTGTTTTTTTAACCGCAATACCATAATTTTTTCCTGATGGCAAACTAACTAAATACTTACCAGTGCTGGAGTTGGAAGTAAATGTAGCCAATGTTTTATTTGCTTCCACATCAATCAATTCAATTTCTGCTTCAAGTGGTTTGTTGCTTCCAATTTCTCTAATAGTTCCTTTTAAAATGGTAATTTGCTTTGACATTCCGGAGATGTCTTTTTCAATCATTTTTTCTTTAACCGGAGCAGCAATACTTGCTAAAAGATTGTCTTCACCACTTAAAGCCAAAGGTTTTTCAGCTCCTAAAAAAGTTATTTTGTAAATATCTTTTTCACCCATTCCGTCTTCTTTAAATGAAGAATAGTAGCCATATCTTCCACTTGCATTTACCACAAAAAACACATCATCATCAGGCGTGTTGATTGGATAACCAATGTTTTCAGGTTTAGTCCAATTTCCATTTTTTAATTCGGTTTTGAAAATATCATATCCTCCCATAGTTTGATGACCCTGAGAGCTGAAATACATGGTTTTTCCATCCGGGTGTATAAATACACTTTCTTCATTATATTTAGTGTTGATAACAGGTCCTAAGTTTTTTGGTTCGCCCCATTTTCCTTTTTCGTCATCCCAGTTAGAAACATAAATATCTCTGCCGCCAAGCCCCATATCCTGCCTGCTACTTACGAAGTAAAGTGTTTTTCCGTCATAGCTATATGCAGCGGATGATTCATGGTCTTTTGTATTAATCGCTTTATCCAGTTTTACGGGTTTGCTCCACTTGTCACCGGTTAAAAGAATTTCATAAAGGTTACCATCTCCTTTATCATCTTTGTAGATTAATAATTTTTGTCCGTCAGGAGATAGGGCAACCGTTGCATCATGGTCAGCAGAGTTTGCCGGCTCTCCAATATTAACTGCGCTTGTCCAACTGCCATTTTTATAAGTAGAAGAATATAAATCTTCATAATACTCATGTAGAGATTCATCTTTCGCTCCACCTGTAGTGTTTGGTCTTCTGGAGGTAAAGAGCATAAGCGTGTTATCAGCATTAATTATCGGCCCGTATTCCGGGTATTTAGTATTAATAGCACTTCCTAAATTATCAATAAATACTCTTACAGGGTTTGCTACTAACTTTTTTCCGTACTCACATTCTTCAATATGTTTGTTCACTTTTTCAAGCATTTCTGCACCATCTTTTCCTGATGCTTTTAACTTTTGTTGTCGAAATTCATTTATTGCTTTGTCAAATTCTAACTTAAGTTGATATGCCCACCCGGTTAAAAAGTTTACATCACTTTCTACATCCGGTCGTAGTTTTTGTGCTTTTAGTAAATAATCTAAAGCTTTTCCTTTGTCAATAGAATACAGGTAACATTTCCCTATTTTATAATTTAGTAAGGAGTAATTCGGGTTAAATTTCTGTGCCTGTAAATAATGGTCTAGAGCAATTTTGTAAGCCATAGGACCTTGTTCGAAATAAGAATCACCAGTTTCGTAATGGTCAAGGGCTTCCTTAAACTCATCTTTTCTATCTTTAAAATATGCTTTCTCAAAAGGAATGTCTTGTTGAGCAAACAGAATACTTGAGATAAAAACAAAAACTATAGAGAGAGTAGTGTATATATTTTTCATGATATAAGTAGCTTAGTAGTTATTAATTTTCGCAGCTTTGAGAAACAAACGATTTTGCATTTTTAGAACCTAAGTCAGCGGCTTTTTGCCAATCTTTACAAGCTCCGTCTTCATCTCTTAGCATTTCTTTTGCAATCCCTCTGTTAAGATAAGCTCCGCCATAATTTGCATCTAGAGAAATAGCTTTATTACAGTCTTCAATTGCTCCTTTGTAATCTTTTTGTTTATGTTTTGCCGCTGCTCGATTGTTGTAGGCAAATGCATAATCAGACTGAATGTTAATGGCTAGATTAAAGTCTTTAATAGCTTCATAATAGTTGCCTAACTCAAACTTTGCGTAACCTCTGTTATTATAGGCAATGTGATAATCCTTTTTAAGCTGAATAGCTTTGTCATAATTTTTTATTGCCTCTTTAAACTCACCTTTTGTTCTAAGCGCGCTGCCCAAGTTGTTGTAAAAGTATGGAAGATTTGGGTCAAGCTCCACTGCTTTTTTATAATCTACAATAGCTCCGTCAATGTCATTTAACATTTTTTTTGCGCTACCTCTGTCATTAAAAGCATAAGCATATTTGGGGTTATTTAAGATAGCATTATCATAGTCTGCTATTGCTTCTTTATAGTTGCTATTTCTAAAGCGAATACCTCCTCTATGATAAAATGCAGTTGAATTTTCTTTATCCAATTCAAGAGCTTTATTATAATCGTTTAGGGCAGAATTCAAATCATTAATTGCTTCAAATGATTTAGCACGGTTATAATGTGCATTTTTAAAATCGGAGGTTAACTCAATGGTTTTATTAAAGTCTTGAATAGCATCTTTATAGTTTCCCATTTGCATTTTGGCTGAACCTCTGTTGAAATAGGATTTGTCTGATGTAGGGTCGAGAACTATTGCTTGATCAAAAGATGCAATAGCGGCATTATAATTTTTGGCTTCAAATTGTTCTATGCCTTGGGCTAAAAATTCTTTGGCTCTCATTTGGTTTAATAAAGCGGAATCACCACCTACTACAACTTCTTGGGAAAACAAGTTGCAGCCAAACAAAATAAGGAGAATGGTTATTATTTTTTTCATAGTTTTTTGGTTTCTGTTTGCTAAACAAATATGGTGCAATTTAAGTATTTTTTTCCACTCCTTTTAAATGGAAAAAGTCTTAAAAGGGTATCTTAATGTGATTCTTCTTTTTTTGTTAAGAGTTCCATGTTTTCCAAGCTTCTTCAGCTTGAATTTCAAGCATTTCCAAACCATTCTTGGTAGCGCATCCTTTTTCCTTCCCCATTGTTAAAAATGCGGTTTGTTTAGGATTATAAACTAAATCATAGAGTAAATGATTACTAGTTAAAAATTTATAGGGAAATGGTGGCTTTTTGTCAATACTTGGGTAGGTGCCAAGTGGGGTACAATTAATAATAATTTGATGTTGTTGAACAATGTTTTCATTTACTTCTTTAAAAGTGTAATTACCATTACTTCTAGCAACTACAGAAGATGAAATGTTTAATTTATTTAATGCGTAAATAATGGCTTTTGTTGCTCCACCATTTCCTAAAACTAATGCAGACGTATGATTTGCTGTTAGCAAAGGCTGAATGCTTTTTGTAAATCCAATATAGTCTGTGTTATACCCAATTAGTTTTTTACCTTCAATTTTTATCGTATTCACTGCACCAATTTCTTTTGCTTCAGGAGATAATTCTTGAAGATATTCCAGTATTTTTTGTTTGTACGGAATGGTGACGTTTAAGCCACTTAACTCATTGTTCTCAATTATTTCTGAAAATTTAGTAATGGATTTGATTTCAAAGTTTTCATAATTTGCTTCAATACCTAATTGAGAAAATTTTTGAGAAAAATAATTTTTTGAAAAGGAGTGGGAGAGAGGATAACCTATTAAGCCGTAGGTTTTCATTTTTTTGCTCCCATCTTTTCTATTAAAAAGACAATACCAAATCCTACAATTGTCAAAACAACTGCTAATATCAATTGGGGTTCTCCATCATAGTTGAATGGAGAAATACTTTGTTCAATAAAGGGTACAGATTCACCGTGTGAATTGGTTCGATATTCCAATACCTTTTTCCATGGCCAAACTTTGTTCAAGGAGCCAACCATAAATCCTGTAAGTATGGCAATAGTAATAGAGTAATGTTTTTTAAACATCCAGGAAAGAATATGTGAAAAGCTTAACAAACCAACAATACATCCTGTGGCGAAAACTCCAATAGTTTTGAGGTTAAACGAACTAACAGCAGCTAATATAAATGAATATTTCCCTAGTAAAAGTAGTATAAAAGAGCCTGATATACCGGGCAATATCATAGCACAAATAGCAATCATACCACTTAAAAAGATAAACCATATTGTTTCAGGAGTTTCTGCGGGAGTGGCTATAGTTATATAAAAAGCAATACCTCCTCCAATTAATAAAAAAAGAATTTCTGCTATTCTCCATTTTTTAATATTTCTTCCAACTACTATTGCTGAAGCAACGATTAATCCAAAGAAAAATGCCCAAACTAAAATCGGGTAATGATGAAGTAAATAGGTAATTCCTTTTGCCAGAGAAACTATACTAATACCAATACCTAAAAAAAGAGCAACTAAAAAAGAGCCGTTGATATGTTTCCAAAAAGATACAATGCCTTCTTTTGCAAGTTTTACAATAGCATCTTTATTAACAGATTTTATGGAGTTAATAAGTTCCTCATAGATGCCGGTTATAAAAGCTATTGTGCCTCCTGAAATTCCCGGCACTACGTCTGCTGCGCCCATGCCAATACCTTTAAGGCTAATGAGTAGATAGTCTTTTAAGCTTCTCATGAATTATTTGTTGGCTTTAACTAATTCTTCAGGTAAAAACTGAAAAAATGTGTCTCCTCTCAATCCTATTCTTAGACATTCTAGTGGAATTAACTCATTAGGGGCAATGTTGCCTAAGTTTACATTAGCTCCAATTAGTTTAATAAAATATACCTGTTGCGCTTTCTTTGGTGCTTCCCATAAAATGCTGTCTCCGGGAACTTTTTTAAGTATTCTGTTAATTAGTGCAACGTGTGCAGTACCGTTTGGTCTGTATATTCCTACTGTGCCACTTTCTCGTGCCTCTGCAATTACTTTCCATGAACCAGCTTCTAATTCCATATTCATCCATGAAATCCATTTTCCGGGACTAATTAATATGCCTTCTTCTTTGCTGCCTACTTCGCTCAAAACGGTATAATTTTTTGAAAGCTTTGCAATGTATTCGCATTTATCATCCATATTCATGGTTATTGAACCATTGGACACTTCTGCCATCTCAAGCTTAAATTTATCGAGAAGTTTTCTGTATTCATCAAACCTCCCTCTGGCTATAAACGCTTCAAATAAAGTTCCTCCGAAGTAGCACTTAATTCCTGCCTGCTTATAGATATTTAATTTTTTTTCAAGGTCTTTTGTAACGAAAGATGTGCCAAATCCAAACTTTACAATATCGGTAAGTTCTGCATTTGCCTCACAAAAGTTTTCTACTTCTCTAACGCTAAGTCCTTTATCCATCATCATGGTTAGGCCATTTTCTCTTGGCTTTACCGTGCGTTTAGGAATGTGCGTGAGTTTAAAGTTGTACATTAGGTTTTTGAGTTGAACTCATGAATTATTTTTTGAACGTCTTTTTTATCAGATAATTCAGGTAAGTATTCAAATAATTCGGTAATGAGTTTTGAGTTTAAAGTTAAAGCTGTTTTAAGCGCTTCCTTAGCTTTTTTAGTTTCTTTTTGTTTAAAATATAAAGCGGATAATCTATATGCTGCGTATTCGTTATCAGGATATAAATTCATAATGTCTTCAAGATAAATAATCCCTTTTTTTATTCCTTCAAGGTGAATTAATTCTTCAGCAATGTCTAGGTAAATTTCTTTATCGGAAGGTTCCAATTCACTTGCTTTTTTAAATGCTTTAAGTGCTTCAATGTGATTGGAAGCCTTGCTATAAAACTCTCCCATGCAAACAAAGTAATGAGCTTGCTCATTATCTAACTCTATTGCTTTTTTTACAAAATGAATAGCAGAATGATACCTTTCGGTTTCTCCATAAACAATTGCCATTCCAAGCCAAGCATCAGCAAAATTGGGGTCAAGCTTAACAGCTCTTTGATAATACGGAAGCGCATTAGCGTAATCATCCATATTTTCATAACATTCTCCTACATAAAAGTAAACCAATGAGTCGGCTTTTTCATATTGCATAAACTCTTTGTATGCTTTTAGTGCTTGAGCATATTTTTCTGTATTGAATAAAACGTTTGCTTTACCAAAATAAGCGGATGAAAAATCTTCTTTTATAGTGAGCGCATAGTCATAAGCCATTATTGCCTCATTATTTTTTTCCAGCTTACTGTGAAACATGCCTAAATTATACCAGCTTACACTAGAATAAGGATGCTCATCAATAAACTGATTGAAAAAATTAATGCCTTCATTTATTTTATCAGAAATATCAAAACAGAATGAAATTTCATAGAGAGCCGTTTCGTTTTCGGGATTAATTTCTAAAGCTTGTTTAAAGTAATCTATGGCAGTTAGGTATTCGTTAGTAGTTTCATATTCAAAGCCAATAGAAAGTAAAATTTCTTCTTTTTCTTCTAAATCAGAATTTACAAGTGCCTTTTCAAAGTATTGAATGGCTTTTTTAGGATTCCTTAATTGGCTATAAACACATGCCTTATTGTAAAGTAATTCAAAGTTACTTGGTTCAATACTTTCTACTTTGTTTAAAAGCTCAAGTGCTTCAGCAGGTTTGTGAGAAGTTGCTAAAACTTGCGCGTGTCTTATAATTAAGTTGGTTGAGTATGGATGTTGTTGTGTGCCAAAGCCAATTACTTTGAGAGCTTTTTCGGTGTCGTTTGTTTCGATGAAATAGGTTACTAAGTCTTCAAGTTCTTCAACATCAAAGAAGTATTGCTCATTATTTTCAAGCATTTTTTCAAAACGGTTAAGTGCATTTTGAAAATCATTGTCGTATTGCTCTGAAAAATTATCGTCCACTCAAGCTTGTCTTTCTAACAAAGGTAAGAAAATCAAATGCAAAGTTAATCCACTTAATGTTGGTTTTCAACAACTATTTTAACAGCATTGTCTATCTTTTTGATTTTCAGCACTCTTTTTTCGGGAATATTCTTTATTTGATAGGATTAATTATAATGCTTTATTTTGCTGCCGATTTTCAAAGTTTTATGAGTTTAATTAAATCAATTTCAGGAATTAGAGGAACAATTGGAGGAAAGGTAGGCGATAACCTTACACCAATCGATATAGTAAAATTTACTTCAGCTTATGGTATTTGGTTGAAGCAATCAGTAAATTCTAAAAACTATAAAGTTGTAATAGGTAGAGATGCAAGAATTTCAGGGCCAATGGTTTCTAACTTAGTTTGTGGTACGCTTCAGGGCTTAGGAATAGATGTGGTGGATTTAGGACTAAGCACTACGCCAACCGTTGAAGTTGCTGTGGTGGAGGAAAATGCACAAGGAGGAATTATTTTAACGGCTAGTCATAACCCTGCACAATGGAATGCATTAAAGCTGCTAAATAATAGGGGTGAATTTATTTCGGGTGATGACGGAAAAAAAGTTCTTGAATTAGCTGAGTCTGACGAATTGAATTTTACTGAATTCAGACAGCTTGGAAAGTATTCTCAAAACAACAGTTACTTAAAAATTCATATTGAGAAAATTTTGAATTTGCCTCTAGTGGATGTTGAAGCGATTAAAAGTAAAAACTTTGTTATTGTTGTTGATGCAGTAAATTCTTCGGGTGGAATATACGTTCCTGAACTATTAAAAGCTTTGGGTGTTAAAGAAGTTATCCCATTATACTGTGAACCAACAGGAGATTTCCCTCATAATCCTGAGCCTTTGCCTGAACATTTAAGCGAAATATCTTCGCTAATCAAAAAGAAAAATGCTCTTTTAGGTTTTGTGGTAGACCCTGATGTTGACCGACTGGCTATTGTTTGTGAAGATGGAGAAATGTTTGGAGAAGAATATACTTTAGTTGCGGTGGCAGATTATATTTTAAAAAATAATGTTGGTAATACTGTTTCTAACCTTTCTTCAACCAAAGCATTGAGGGATGTGACGGAAAAAGCTGGTGGAAAATACGAAGCCAGTGCAGTAGGGGAAGTAAATGTGGTTGAAAAAATGAAAGCTACTAATGCTGTTATTGGTGGAGAGGGAAATGGAGGAATTATTTATCCTAAACTTCATTACGGGAGAGATGCATTGGTAGGAATAGCTTTATTTTTGACTCATTTGGCAAAAAGTAATGTGTCTTGTTCAGCGTTAAGAGCAAAATATCCCAACTATATTATTTCCAAAAATAAAGTTCAATTGACACCTGAAATTGATTTAGAAAAGGTGTTGGAAGGCATTAAGAATAAATATAGCAATGAAAAAATAAATACGATAGACGGAGTAAAAATTGAATTTGAAAATGATTGGGTACACTTGAGAAAGTCAAACACAGAACCAATTATTAGAATTTATTCTGAAAGTTCTTCGAAATCAACCGCTGAAAGTTTATCGGAGAAAATTATCAGTGACATTAAAGAATTGATTAAAGAAAATTAGGATTACCTTTTTGGATTAAAATAAAATGTGGTTTAAACGATAAGGATGATAATTTTGTAGCCAATGAGGAAAGTATATTTAGATAACGCTGCTACTACACAAATAGACCCGGAAGTTGTTGAGGCTATGATACCTGTTTTACAATCAAATTATGGTAATCCATCATCTATTCATTCATTTGGGCGTGAAACGAAAGCTTTAATAGAAACATCAAGAAGAAAAATAGCTAAGTTTATTAATGCAGAAGCTGCGGAAATAATTTTTACTTCAGGGGGAACAGAAGCTGACAATATGATTGTAAATGCAGCTGTATGTGAAATGAGAGTTAAACATATTGTTTCTACTTGTATTGAACATCATGCAATCGGTCATACCTTAGAAAAAGTCCAAAAAATTCATAATACTAAAATTACTCTTCTTGATTTAGATGATACAGGTTGTATTGATTTAAACCAACTGGAGGATATTTTATCTAAAAACAATGAGAAAACATTAGTTACCTTAATGCATGCTAATAATGAAATCGGCAACTTACTTCCTTTAAAAGAAGTGTCAGATATTTGTAAAAAGCACAATGCATTATTTCATTCAGACACTGTTCAAACAATGTGTCATTATAAAATTGATACAAAAGAAATTGGATTAGATTTTCTTTCCTGTTCAGCACATAAATTTCATGGGCCAAAAGGGATTGGGTTTTTATATGCCAATAAAAAGCACAAACTTACTTCACTTATTACGGGTGGTGGTCAAGAGAGAGGATTGAGAGCGGGAACAGAAAATGTTTATGGAATAGTTGGGCTTGCCAAAGCAATGGAAATTGCCCATAGAGATATGGAAGAGCATCAAAAAGATATTTCATCTTTAAAATCACACATGATATCTGAATTAAAAAGAGTGCTTCCTGATGTGAAGTTTAATGGGAAATGTGAGTTTGATTCGCTTTATACAGTGCTAAATATTCAATTGCCTGCTAACCAAATGGCAGCTACTTTTTTATATAGTTTAGATATTCACGGAATAGCTGCTTCAGGCGGTAGTGCTTGTTCTTCCGGAGCGTCAAAGGGAAGTCATGTATTAGAGGCAATAGGTGTTCCTAAAGACGCATTAAACATTCGTTTTTCTTTTGGACGATTTAATACAAAGGACGATATTGACTATACTATTTCCGTTCTTCAGAAGCTTCTATCTTAATTTTTTATCTTTAGTCAGTTTTTAACTGAATCAATGAAAGTAACTTTTTTAGGTACCGGAACTTCTCAAGGTATTCCTGTAATTGCATGCAATTGTGAAGTATGTTTATCAGGAGATAAAAAAGATGATAGATTGAGGACATCTGTACTTGTTGAAGTAGCCAATCAAACTTTTGTTATAGATACCGGTCCTGATTTTCGTCAGCAAATGCTTCGTGAAAATATTCAAAAGCTAGATGCAGTTTTATTTACACATGAACATAAAGATCATATTGCCGGATTGGATGACGTAAGGGCTTTTAATTTCAAACAAAAAAAGGATATGGAGATTTATGCTTCTGATAATGTAATTAGAGCATTAAAACGGGAATTTTATTATGCTTTTGAAAGTGAGAAATATCCCGGTGTCCCGCAATTGCATATAAATCAAATTGAAAATAAAGACTTTGAGATTAACGGAGTAAAAATTACTCCTATTGAGGTGATGCACTATAAAATGCAGGTTTTCGGATTTCGGATAAATAATTTTGCTTACATCACAGATGCTAAAACCATTTCAGAAATAGAACTGCAAAAATTAAAAGGGCTAGATATTTTGGTTTTAAATGCATTACGCAAGACAGAACATATATCTCACTTAAACCTTAAGGAAGCAATTGAGTGGGCAAGCATTATAAAACCCAAGAAAACGTATTTAACTCATATCAGTCATCTTATGGGCAAACACAAAGATGTGTCAATAGAATTGCCTAAAAATATTGAAATTGCTTACGATGGGCTTCAAGTTGATTTATAAAAAAAAGGCCATGAAATTTCACGACCTTTTAACTTAGTTATATAATAAAAGCTACTTGAGAAGAGTCACTTTTCCGATATAGGTATGACTTTCTCCTTTTAAATCTTCTACTTCAATTTTATAGGTATAAACATCTGTTTTTCCAATAGCTCCTCCTTTTATGCTTCCATCCCATTTAGAATCCATCTGGTGTCCTTCGTATATTACTTCTCCCCATCTATCAAAAATTAACATAGTAAGGTTTTTATAGCCATAACCTTTTACACTAAAGTAATTGTTGTTTTTATCCCCATCAGGCGTAAATGTATTTGGAATATAAAGCATAAAGTCCGGTTCAACTCTAATAGTTTTATAAATACTGTCTTTACAGCCATAAGAGTTTTCAATGTTTAGCCATATAATGTAATTTCCAGAATCTTTATATAAGTGAGATGGGTTTTGATTTGACGAAGTACCTCCATCACCAAAATTCCAACTCCATACACTTCCACCTTGTGACATATTCATAAAATCAACATTTGCATTTAAAACATTAGGATTTACCGGAGAAAAATCAAACTCTGCAATAGGAAGAGGGTAAACCGTTACCATTGCATTTTGTGTTAAACTAGACGTACACTGTTTTGTTCCATAATTTGTAATAGCTCCAACAGTTACGTCAAATGTTTTTGCAGATAAACTATTATTGCTGTAGCAATGACTTGGTGTATTTCCTGAGGTATTAGTGCCATCCCCTAAAGACCATGTGTATGTTGTAGTTCCAATAGGGTTGTTGCTATTATTAATAAAATTAACACAAACCGGAGTACAACCACTTTCTTTATCAACTGAAAAACTAATGTCAGGGTTGTCATAAACATTTACAGTGACTACCATAGAGTCTTTACATCCGTTTGAACTTGTAACCACAAGTTGGGAATTGTAATTACCGGAACTTCCATAGGTATAGCTAGGGTTTTGTGCTCCTTGGCTAGGAGATGAATCCCCAAAAGTCCAATTCCAATTTGTTATAGCTCCATTAGTCGTTCCGCAGTTAACACTACTTAAGTCTGTAAACTGGGCTGCAGTTCCAAGGCAAGTTTCGGTTGTAGTATAATTGGCTTGTGGTAATGGGTAAACTTCAACGGGTTTAGTTACCGCATCAGTACATCCACTATCAGAAGTAACCGTTAATGTTACATTATAGGGTCCACAGTTTCCATAACTGTGTGTTGTATTTTGTGTGTTTCCATTTGGAGTAACATCACCATAATTCCAATCCCACTGAGTAATACTTCCGGCAGATATGTTTGAATTATCATTTAAAGGCATTACTAAACCATCACATACATTGGTGAAGTTAAAGTCTGCGGTTGGCATAGGATGAACGGTAACAGGAGCAGTAAAAGTGTCGGTGCAAGTACCGGAGCTGAGTATAAGTTGAATATTATATGTTCCTGGCGCATTATAGTTATGGGATTGATTTCCAGTTGTATTTGAAGTATTTCCGTCTCCGAAAGCCCAATTATAATTTACGGCATTTACAGAGTTATCCGTAATGTTTACGGCATTGTTTAAACACTCATTTGATACACTAAAAGAGGCTGTTGGAACAACATACACAGGTACATTTTTACTTATATTGCCTGTACATCCTTGAGCTGTTGTAATGGATAATGTAACCGAATAACCAGGAGTTTGATTTGCCGCAATATATGTATGACAAGGGTTTCCGGTATTATTGACAGGGCTTCCATCCCCAAAATTCCAGCTCCAATTATTAATTGTGCTGCCAGTAACATAAGAACTATCTGTAAAACAAGTTTGATTACCTAAACAAACACTTGTGAAGTTAAAATTAGCCGTTGGTAAACAGTAAACTTGTACATTTTGCGAAACAGAGTCAATACATCCGTTATTTGAAGTAGTAATTAATTTTACTGAGTAAGTTCCGCAAGTAGTATAAATATGACTTGGATTAACATTTGAACTTGTTGGAGAATTGTCACCAAAGTCCCATGTGTAACTCATTGTTCCGCTAGCAATAGCCGAAGTATTTGTGAAATTAATAGCTGTTCCTTGACACTGTGAAGTAAAAGTAAATCCGGGAGTTGGTACCGGATTAACCGTTACAATTCCAGAATCTGTAGCTATACAACTATTAAGGTCATAAGTAATAGTATAGGTAGTAGTACTTAATGGGCTAACATTTATTGTCTGGGTTGTCATTCCTCCCGGTGTCCAACTATATGTGCCACCGGTCACACTGGGTGTTGCTGTTATGGTTGCTTGCTGCCCTGCACAAATAGTAGCGTTATTAACTGTAAGGGTTGGTGCCGGACTAATTGTAACAGTTCCACTTCCAGTCCCTGTACACCCATTAAGCGTATATGTAACATTATAAGTGGTTGTAGCGCCTGGAGTAACATTTATTGTTTGGGTTGTCATTCCTCCTGGTGTCCAACTATAAGTTCCTCCCGTAACGCTTGGAGTAGCTGTTAAAGTGGCAGTTTGACCCGGACAAATAGTAGTATTATTAACATTTACTGTTGGAATAGGGTTAATGGTTACTGTTCCAGTATCTGTTCCGGTACATCCTCCTAGTGTGTATGTGACTATATAATTTGTTGTAGCTCCCGGTGTTACAGTAATACTTTGAGTTGTAGCTCCTCCCGGAGTCCAACTATATGTACCACCACTTGTAGCAGGAGTAGCGGTTAGGGTAACTGACTGTCCTGCACATACAGCAGTATCATTTACAGTTACGGCAGTAGAACCATTATAAGTAATATTAAAAGTATCTGTAATAAAACACCCGGGTGATATTTCTATTCTTAACCAATGCTTTCCGGATGTGTTAATAGTAGTAGAAGTTGTAGTTGCGTTATTTGACCATAAATAGTTGTATCCAGGACTTATTAATGGGGATGTATATGTTAAAGGTCCTCCACAAACAACAGTATCTCTAATATCAAATGTTGGTTGAGTAGAAGTGTTACAATTTAAAAGGTTTGGAAGTAGGTTTGCAATCATATCAATAAGCGGAAGTCTATTCGGTGTTCCTAAAATTCCTACAGTACCGCAAGCACCGGATTGAGGAAAAATGTTAAAATCACCAGTCCCGATTAATGCTCCCTGACCTGAAATCATATCACAGTTTCGAAATTGAACTCCAACTACATCACCGACCCTTGTATTTCCACAAACATTATTTAATTGAAATAGAATATTAGCAGCGGGAGTACCTAAGAATGGTCTTTCTGCAGCTCCATAAGTAGTGATTTGAGTACAGGGAGTATTAGATACGGTTTGATAATAAGGTCCTTGAGTTACATTATGTGTGATTGATCCACCAGCTGTTACAGTAGCATTAATTAGCGCGTCTAAATAAGCTGCTTGGTTATTACAACAACTTACCTCTGATTGAACATAAACTGCACCACCTGCATTCATGTAATTGACCACCGGATTTAAAATTGCAGCAGAAGGAGCTCCCATATTACCAAATATCCAAACTTGCTGGTACGTAGCAGGATTTATTGTAGCCGGTATAGCGGCTACTCTTGTAACGCTTGTTTGAGTGGCGACTAGCCGATTATATATTTGGCTACCGTTGTTTTGTTGATCACTTGAAAATGCATTGTTATAGTCAATAACTAATACATTTTGCTGACAAAAAATTAATCCACTTATAGCCAGTAAGATATAGGTAAGAAGTAGCTTTCTCATAAATAAGGGGTTTAGTTGAATGACGAATTTAAGCAAAAAAGGTTGCCGAAGCAACCTTTTGTACTAATATTTAATAAGTTATGATTATCTAAGTATTGTAACTTTACCAATATATGTTTGGTAATCGCCTTTTACATTTTTAAATTCAATACGATAAATATAAATGTCTGTTTTACCGATTTCTTGTCCTTTTATTTTTCCATCCCATTTAGCATCTAAACCATCAGCTTCATAAACTAGTTCTCCCCATCGGTCAAAAATCATCATAGTTGCTTCTTCTAATCCAAACCCTTTAAAAGTAAAATAATCATTAACACCGTCTTTATCGGGAGTAAAAGTATTTGGTATATAAATCGCAAATTCAGGCTCAACTCTTAATTTTTTCCATATACTGTCTTTGCAACCAAATTGCGTTTCAATATATAACCAAACGGTATAATTTCCTGAATCAAGATATAAATGTGAAGGATTTTGATAGGTTGATGTGCTTCCATCACCAAAATCCCAATACCATTGATAGGCACCTCCTAATGAATTATCGGTAAATTTAGCTTCCGGAGAAAACAAGATATTTAATGAAGCAGGACTCCAGTCAAATTCTGCAATAGGTTGAGGATAAGCAGAAATAAAATTATTTTTAGTAGTAACTGTTGTACACTGTTTAGTACCATAGTTCATAATAGTAGTAAGAGTTACATTGAAATATTTAGTAACTAATCCAGTATTTTGAAAGCAATGAGTTGAGTTAATTCCAGAACCATTTGAATCGTCTCCATAGTTCCATAGATATGACATTCCGGATACAGGGGTTCCACCACCATTTGCAGTTAATGTTACACATACGGGTGCACACCCGCCATTCGTGTCAGATACAAAATCAGCAGGAGGATTGTCATAAACATTAATCGGCAGAGTAATGGAATCTTTGCAACCATTGTTACTTGTAACTACTAGAGTTGAATTGTAATTTCCAAATGTAGCGTAGTTATGGGTTGGATTTTGCGTTGAGGAGGCATTAACATCACCAAAATCCCAATCCCAATTCGCAATAGTTCCATTTGTAGAACCACAACTTACTGTACTTAAATCGGTAAACTGTGTGGCTGTTCCATGACAAACTTCAGTTGCTGAGAAATTAGCTTGCGGTAATGGGAAAACTTCTACAGCTTTTGTTATTGTTGATGCACAACCACTATCAGAAGTTGTTGTTAAAGTAACATTATATGTTCCACAACCATTATAAAGATGATTAGAGTTTTGTAAGTTTTCATTTGGAGAACCATCCCCAAAACTCCAATTCCAACCAACGATTGCCCCTGATAAAATATTGGATATATCATTTAGAGGTATTGCAAACCCATGACACATATTCGTAAAACTAAAATCAGTATTTGGAAGTGGGTTAACATTTACAGTAGCAGTATCTCTTACAATACAGCCATTAAGTGAATAGGTGACAATATAATTGGTGGTAACTCCTGGATTAACTGAAATAGTGGCTGTTGTATCTCCCGTTGGAGCCCAACTATAGCTTCCTCCAGTAGGGTTGGGTGTTGCAGATATAGTTGCAGTTTGTCCTGCACAAATAGAAGGATCATTAACGTTTATTGTAGTTGAACTATTATAGGTAATTGTAAAACTATCTGTCACAAAACATCCGGGCGCTAATTCTACTCTTAACCAATGTATTCCTGAAGTATTAATGGTAGTAGAGCTGGTTGTTGCTCCATTTGACCACAAATAGTTATATCCAGGACTTATTAAAGGTGAAGTAAAAACAATAGGATTACCACAAACTATCGTATCTTTAATATCAAAAGTGGGTTGAGAAGAAGTATTGCAGTTTAATAGGTTTGGAAGCAAATTTGCAATCATATCAATAAGTGGAAGTCTATTTGGTGTTCCCAAAATCCCCACTGTTCCACATGCACCGGATTGAGGGAAAACATTAAAATCTCCGATACCAATTAAAGCACCTTGACCGGAAATCATATCACAATTTCTAAATTGAACTCCAACAACATCTCCGGCATTTGTTGCACTACAAAAAGTATTTAATTGAAATAAAACGTTAACAGCAGGCGTACCAACAAAAGGTCTTTCAGCAGCTCCATAAGTAGTAAGCGGGCTACATGGCGTATTTGAAATAGTTTGGTAGTATGGTCCTTGAGTAATATTGTGAGTAATTAAACCTCCAGCACTTACGGTATTATTAATTAAAGCATCTAAAAAAGCAGCTTGATTATTACAACAACTTACCTCAGATTGAAAATAAACAGCTCCCCCAGCATTCATATAGTTTACAATTGGATTCATTGTAGCAGGTACAGGAAGTCCTGTATTTCCAAAAATCCAAACTTGCTGATAAGTAGCAGGGTTTATTGTAGCCGGAATGGCAGCAACTCTAGTAACACTGGTTTGTGTAGCTACTAATCTATTGTAGATTTGGCTTCCATTGTTTTGTTGGTCACTAGAAAACGAATTGTTATAATCAATTACTAATACATTTTGCTGACATATAACTAACCCATTTATGAACAAAAAGATAAGTGCAAGTGTAAATTTTCTCATAGTAGGGATTTAGAGCAAGACGAATGTATATAAAAAAGGTTGCCGAAGCAACCTTCCTTTTTTAATAAGTTAGTTTGTAATTATTTAAGTAGTGTAACCTTACCAATGTAAGTATGGCTTTCTCCTTTTACATCCTTTGTTTCTATCTTATATGTATAGACGTCAGTTTTTCCTACACTTTTATCTTTTATTTTTCCGTCCCATTTAGAGTCTACTTGATAGCCTTCAAAAATAACTTCTCCCCATCGGTCAAAAATCAACATACTTTGCTCTTCAATACCATATCCTTTAGTAAAGAAAAAGTCATTATTCCCATCACCATCAGGGGTAAATGTATTAGGAATATATAATGCATATTCAGGCTCAACTCTTATGGTTTTCCATATGCTATCCTTACATCCATATTGATTTTCTATATTCAACCATATAACATAGGTTCCTGAGTCACCATACTGATAAGAAGGATTTTGTGAATTTGAAGTTCCTCCGTCACCAAAATTCCAAAGCCAAACGGATGCACCTTGAGATAAGTCTGTAAAGTTAGCTTCCGGTTGATATATTGCGCTTAATATTTCCGGGTTCCATGTAAAGTCAGCTGACGGAAGAGGATAAACACTTATCATATTTGCTTGGCTTACTACTGTGGTACACTGGTTTGTACCGTAGTTAGTAATAGCCATTACAGTAACATCGAACGATTTTGCAGAAAGGCTGTTATTGTCATAACAATGTGAAGGGTTATTTCCTATTGTTCCGTTACCATTTCCGAAATCCCAATTATAGGTGGTAACGCCAACAGGGCTATTACTGTTGTTTATAAAATTAACACAAACCGGAGTACAGCCATCATTAATATCTGAGGTAAAGTTTACATCCGGATTAGCATACACAGTAACCGGGCTGGTAATTGAATCAACACAACCATTTGAAGTAGTAACAATTAATGTGGTATTAAATACACCTGCCTGATTAAATGAATGGTTAGGGTTTTGAGCAGACGAATTTCCTGTACCTTCAAAATTCCAGTTCCAATTAATAATATTTCCGTTTGTAGTTCCACAATTAACAGTAGTTAAATCAGTAAACTGTGAAGGAGTTCCTAAACAAACATCTGTAGGAGTAAATGCGGGAACAGGATTTGGATAAACTTCTACTTGTTTTGTAATTATATCGGTACATCCGCTATCAGATGTAACAGTTAAAGTTACGTTATATGGACCACAGTTTCCGTAAGTGTGGCTTGTATTTTGGGTGTTTCCATTTGGAGTAAGGTCACCATAATTCCAATCCCAGTTGGTAATATTTCCGCTACTAACTAATGATAAATCATTTAATGGTAGCGAAAGTCCGTCACATACATTTGTAAAGTTAAAATCAGCTGTTGGAATAGGATGAACCACAATAGTTTTAGTAATGGAGTCACTACAACCTTTTCCTGTTGAAGCAACTAGTTTAACAATGTAAGAACCATCGGAACTATATTTGTATTTATGAGTAGCTTGTCCATTTGAACTATTATTAGCATTTCCATAATACCATACATAATTAGTTGCACTTGTTGAAGTATTTGTGAATACTACAGAGTCATTTAAGCACTCATTAGTTGCTGTAAAGTTTGCAGTAGGCTGTAAATAAACAGGTGTTAAATGAGTAATGGAATCCTTACATCCTTGGTTTGAAGTAACTACCAACTTAACTGCATATCCTGGAATTTCATTAGCTGTTGCATAATTATGACAAGGACTGCCAATAGCAGAAGTTCCTCCGTTACCAAAATTCCATTGCCATTGAGTGATGTTGCTTCCTATAACATTAGATCCATCATAAAAGCAAGTTTGATTTCCAATACAAACGGTGTCAGCTGTAAAAGCTGCTGTTGGTAAACAGTAAACTTGTACGTTTTGAGAAACAGAGTCAGTACATCCGTTGGTAGAGGTAGCATAAAGTTTCACGGTGTAATTTCCACAAGCTGTATATGTGTGGTTAGGACTAGTTGTAGAACTAGTTGGACTATTGTCTCCAAAGTCCCAAGTATAACTTGAAATAGATCCACTAGCTATAACAGATGTATTATTAAACGCTATAGCCGTACCTTCACATTGAGATGTAAATGTAAAGCTTGGAGCCGGCAATGGGTTAACAGTAACAGGAATAACAATACTGTCTTTACATGCTCCTGCACTTACAACTAACTCAACATTATAATTACCTGCAGCCGGAAAAGTATGATTTGGGTTTTGAGTAGAATACTCAACTGTTCCGTCATTATTTATGTCCCAACTCCAGTTACTAATTCCTAGAGGGGTTGATAAATCATTGAAATTAGTAGGACTTCCTTCACAAACAGTAGTAGATGAGAAATTTGCAGTAGGGTTATTAATGACAGTAACCGGTAAAACAATGCTGTCTTTACATCCGTTGCCACTAGTTACAATAAGTTTTACATTATAATTACCTGCTGTAGCAAAAGTATGAGATGCATTTTGAGTGTTATATTCAATGCTTCCGTCATTTAAAATATCCCACTGCCATCCTGTAATAGTTCCCGAAGGAATATTTGAAGCATCGTTAAGGTTCATAGGAGTTCCGGCACAAACCGAAACAGAATTAAAGTTAGCACTCGGATTGTCATAAACTGTAACATTTTGAACAATAGAGTCTTTACAGCCGGTATTGTCAGTAACAATTAATTTAACCGCATAGGTTCCCGGAGCAGGAAAAGTATGGGTTGGGTTTTGAGTTGTATAATCAATAGTTCCATTATTTAAAATATCCCATTGCCATCCATTAATAAAAGCTGCCCCTTGGGCTACTGAAGCATCATTAAACTGCATTGCAACTCCCGGACAAACGCTGGTTGCATTGAAAGCCGGAATAGGAGGTATTCCACCTGTTACAACAACAGTGTCAGTTGCAGAGCAAGTAGTTCCATTATCACTAACTGTTATATAATAAGTTCCGGGTCCAACATTATTTAACGATTGATTTGTTCCGGATCCTGACCCACTCCATTGATAGGAGTAAATACCGGTTCCACCACCAGGTGTAACTGTTAAGTTGGTTGTACCGTTACATCCGACATTAACATCCGGACCAGCATTTGCAGTAATACCACTAACTATTCTTAAGTCAACCCCAAATGATGTTTGAGCATAAATAGGGCAAACACTATCAGTAACAGTTATATTAAAGGAGTTTAAACCTGTGTTTCCATAAGGAGCAGTATAACAAAATCTTACTGTTAGAGGATTAGTTCCTAAAGTTGTCATATTAATGCCAGGAAGAACTGTAGTTGCTGTTGACCAAGCATACAAAGTATTCCCGGGATCAGGGTCATTAAATACTACGTCAAAACAACCTGTACTACCTTCACAAATTTGTACCGTAGTTGGATTTACAATAGACATTCCTCCTGTTGCATTACTAACACCTCCTGACGGTGGCTGAGGGGTATTGTTAGTACAGGCAATTAAAATCACTTGAAAATCATAAATCATGGTACCTTTTAGCTGTCCGGTAGTTTTATCATAGGAGTATATCATTACTGCAAAAACATAATTTCCCGCAGCTGCATTAAAACAGATAGTACCGTTATTAGGGTTAATAGTAACGCCCGGTATTGGCGCAGTAGGTGAATAACCGGCTTTGTATGGTATCGGAGTACCCGTTGGGGGCGTTCCTCCTGCGCTTGATTGGCCTGCCACTAAAGCAAATCTAAGGCTATCTCCATCAGGGTCAGTAACATTTAAATTATAACAGTTTTGTTGATTTGCACATGCATATGGAATAGGTGTAGCATTAATAAACGGAGAATTATCGCAAGGGAAGGTAGCAGAATTCATTGTTGTTTCAATCCAAATACCCGGTTGTCCTGTTACATTAGTAGTATTATCTCTACAACAAGAGTTCCAACTAAAGTGCCATGAATTACATCCTCCTGGTAAAGTAACAATACCTTTGTATACGGTCATTCTTACTCCATTAATAGTTCCTCCATTACAGGTTGTACTGTTAATCATTTGATTACATATCTGACTAACATTAACATTATGTTGTAACGGATCGTTTTGTATATAACCATAAGCATAGTTTGCATATGTGTATGTAGTGGTAAAACCTGTTCCAAATACTACACCTGTATTAGGAATTCCACAGTCATTTGATATATATAAGTATGCTCCGGTAGGGTTTGAACTTGGACATCTCACAATTGTCCATAGTGTTATTTCGTACTGATTTGGACCAATACACTTATAAGAAATATTGGCTCCGGGAATATGGGAAGCATGAGATGATTTGCTAAAAAGGAATAATGCAGAAATTGCAATAAGACTAAATATAATTTTTCGCATAGTAGTTAGTGGTTTTAAATCTTAAGACGGTTAATAAAAAAAATGGTTGCCTAAATTATGTGCATACTGTACATTTTTTATAGGTTAGTCTATAACCATCTTTTCTTTTAAAAAATCCTCTATATAAATCGCCTAAAAAAAGTTTTACTTTAAAAATAGTATGAAAACCATTTAGTGCCTCCGTTACCCTTTTATCTCCTACTAATGCAAACCTATATCCCACACCTGCTCCTAATCCTATCCATGGAAATACCTTATAGTGTCCCGCAACTGATACAGCTCCAATTGGTACTTGAAAATCAATTAAGGTACTGTCTCTTTTGTATTTATCTGTATAGCCAATAGTAGTTCTTCCTGTACCTAAATGAAAAGCTGAGGAAAATTCCCATCTTTTTCTAGTAAAAAAAACAAATTCATAATACAGGGTAGTGTAATTAAAATTGGTGTTGTAGTTAACAGTATCTACTTCTTGTTCAGTCGTATCGGGTTTTTGAATAACAATAATGTTATTTGGTAAAACTATCGGGTTTTTTAAAGCATAAAAGCCAAGTCCAAAACGATGACGGTCTTTAAATTCAAATCCAATTTTGAAGCCATTGAACTTCACTTTTTGGTCAAGAACTCTTGAGGCTCTTGAATCAAAAGAGAAAACAAACTTCCAGTTTTTTGGGTCATTTAATTCTCTTAATAAATTTGTATTTAAACTGTCTTTTTCTTGTCCTATGGCTGAACCGAAAAATGAAAAAATAAGGCAGAAAAGGAGTAGAAATTTCTTACTCATCAAAAAAGTATTCTTTGAAAACCAAACAATATTATGTAGAAAAATACATTTTTGCAATTGAGAATGACTATTAAAAAGAAAATAATAGTATCAGTCACTAATGATATTTCTACTGATCAAAGAGTGGAAAAGGTTTGTAACTATCTCTATTCAAGGGGTTGGGAGGTAGTTTTAGTGGGAAGAAAATTACCTGGTAGTAATGAAGTAACAAGAAAGTACAGGATAGTTCGATTTAAACTGTGGTTTAATAAAGGAATCCTTTTTTATTTAACATACAATATAAGGTTGTTATTTTATTTGCTGTTTAACAAGTCTGATTACTACCTGTCAAACGATATAGATACTCTGCCGGCAAATTATTTTGCATCTATATTTACTAGTCGGCCAATTATTTTTGATGCGCATGAGGCATTTTCCGAAGTCCCTGAATTAATTAATAGAAAATTTAAAAAATTGATTTGGAGATGGGTGGAAAAAAGGATGATTTCCAGAACCAAAAAAGCTTATACCGTTTCAAAGGGAGTAGCTGAATTTTACAAAACGATTACTGGTAAGTCAATGGAGATTGTTTATAATTATCCGATTTTAAATACTGAAGCTAAAAATACAGCTATCGTCTTAAGTCAAAATAAAAAAAATATAATTTATCAAGGTGCTGTAAACAAAGGTAGAGGCATTAATTTAGCAATTCAATCAATGCAAAATGTAGATGCTATTTTGCATATTGTTGGGGTAGGTGATGAGTATGAAAAAATGAAAGAGTTGGCAGAGAAGTTAAGGCTTGCAGAAAAGGTTGTTTTTTATGGAAGAATTTTACCTGATGAACTTAAATCAATAACGCTACAGGCAGATTTGGGGATTTCTCTTGAAGAAGATTTAGGCTTGAATTACAGGTACTCACTTCCTAACAAACTTTTTGATTACATCATGGCTGAAGTTCCGGTTTTGGTTTCTGATTTACCCGAAATGAAGAGTATTGTTTTAGAAAGTAGAGTAGGAGAGGTGTTAAATTCAAGGAAGCCTAAAGAAGTTGCAGCAAAAATAGTTGAGATGCTAAACAATGAAAGTAAGCTAAAGCAATATAAAGAGAATTGTAAAATAGCCTCAAAAAAATATTGTTGGGAAGAACAAGAATCTTTACTTGATGAAATTTTTACTTAATTTCTAACTGAATTTACTATCCCAATTCCAATTAAAACATCTGTTTGGTTTGGTTTTTTTTGGTAAATCATAACCTTGTAAGTGTTTTCTGTTTCTTTATATGAGCCTTCTATTACTGAAACTTCTCCTTTATTCTCATCAATGGGCTTAAAAGAGTATAAGTAATTGTAATAACCCTGCTTTAATAAAAGTTCTTTTTCGTAAGAATTGGTTTCTTCATTATAATTCATTGCAAATTCAGGAAGATATGTCCAGCTTGAGATTTCACCATATATGTAAATAGCTCCATTAGATATTTTTTGAGATTTTAAAATGAATTTGACTTTACAATAATCACTTTCTACATCGTCATCATTTCCTTTATCGTTCTTTATTAATAATTTTCCATTAATATCCTGATAGGTTAGGTATTGTTGATTTGCTCTAGGTAAATCCGGTTTAATTATAATTTTTGGCACATTGTTTCCATCAAATGTTATACTTTCAATATTAATGTCTTTATATCTCATATCTTTTATATTTAAGAATCTAAACTCATTGCCGGCTTCAAAGTATTTATTCATTGGATTATCATATATAATTTGATTTCCTCTTATAAAAGTAGGTTTGATATCCTCTATAATATTATCCCATCTTCCATTTTGCTGGATAACAATTTTTAATTGTTCTAGGGGTTGTATAGTAGATTCGTTATCTATGGTTACCGTAACATTTACTTGTTGATGGGAGTTCATTTTACTTACTTGTGTTGCTTTAGTAGAATAAGCATCTACTTTAACTATATCTTCATTAACAAAAAAGCGTTTTACCAAAATTGGATTTTCTTCATTGAAATTTTCATGAACCATTACTAGATAATTTCCCCCAATTTTAAAACCACTGTTATAGGAAGGAATTTTTTGTGAGTAATGTACGTATGCAATAGCTGTATTATAGGATAAATCATAGTCAGATATAAATTCTTGAGTTGGGCCGGTCATGTATTCTGCAGGAGATAAATTTGAGATTGTCCAGTCTGAATTACAGTGATGAATGGAGAAAGTATATTGTTTGTAGCTGCTCGTAAGTTCGTCAAATTCAAGTGTGAGTGTTTGTCCGCTATTTAATTTTATAATAGGTTCTGATAAATCATAATCACTATTATAGAGTTGAACAGTTTTAATGTTAGAAGAATATATATAATCCATATTCTTACCAATATTTTCATCATAATAATCTTGAGAAAAGGCAAATTGAGTGAATCCAAAAATGAAAAGAAGAGTGAGTAAAAAATTCATCCGTCTAAGGTAACTATTCATTTAACTTTGATTTCAATCTATCTATCAATAATTAATCCAAATTCATTTTATTTAGAATGAATATAAATTATATTAAACATCCTTATTTCTTTACAAAAAACAAGCGAAATTCTAATTTTGCTCCACTATTTATAAACACCAAAAATGTCTAAAAACATTAAGATTAGCAGAGGTGTGAATATTAAGCTTAAAGGCGAAGCTGAAAAAGTTCACGCATCTCTACCTCTCAGTAGTACTGTAGCTATAAAACCAACTGATTTTCCTGGAGTAGTTCCAAAATTAATTTTAAAAGAAAAAGCTGAAGTTAAGGCGGGAACTCCATTGTTTTATAGCAAAGAGAATGAAAAAATAGTATTTACATCGCCTGTAAGTGGAGAGATAGCTGAAATTAGAAGAGGAGATAAGAGAAAAATTTTAGAGGTTATTATTCTTGCGGATAAAGAGATAAGATATGAAGCTTTTACTGCCGGAGACCCTAACTCAATGAGCCGTGAGCAGATTATTGAAAATCTTTTAAAATCTGGTTGTTGGCCGTTTATTAAGCAAAGACCTTATGATGTAATTGCTAATCCTGCTGACACTCCAAAGTCTATTTTTATTTCTGCATTTGACTCGTCTCCGTTAGCGCCAGATAATGATTTTATATTACATGGAAATGGTGAAATATTCCAAACTGGATTAGATGCAATTAAAAAATTAACCGAAGGTAAAGTTCATTTGAATATAAATGCAAAAGGAAAAGCCTCTGATGTATTTAATAAATCCAGAGGAGTTCAAATTAATAAAATTAGCGGACCGCATCCTGCCGGTTTAGTGGGTGTGCAAATTCACAAAATAGACCCGATAAATAAAGGTGAAAAAGTGTGGTATTTAACACCACAAGATGTATTAACCATTGGTCGATTATTTAAAGAAGGAAAGTTTGATGCCTCAAGAATAGTTGCCGTTTGTGGTTCACAAGTTAAAACTCCAAAGTATTTCAAAATGTTAATGGGGCAAAGTGTTGCTTCTATTATTGAAGGAAATGTAGATACAGAAAAAACAAGATTTATCAGCGGTAATCCTCTTACAGGTTCTCAGGTAAATAAAGAAAGCCATTTAGGTTTTTATGATTACCAATTTACTGCAATACCAGAAGGTGGAGAAGGAGAGTTTTTTGGATGGATAGCGCCTGGATTTGATAAGTTTAGTTTATCTAGAACTTTCTTCTCATGGTTAATGTCGGGTAAAAAATATGACCTTAATACTAATATGAATGGAGAGGAAAGAGCATATGTAATGACAGGTCAATATGAAAAAGTATTTCCATTTGACATTTATCCCGTTCAGTTGGTTAAAGCCATGATAATAAAGGATATTGAATTAATGGAAAATTTAGGAGTTTACGAAGTAGCTCCGGAAGATTTTGCTCTTTGTGAGTATGCTTGTACTTCAAAAATTAATGTTCAATCAATAGTAAGAGAAGGTCTTGACTTGGTTAGGGCTGAATGCGGTTAATATATAGTATTTAAACTATGAGATTTTTAGAAAAATTTCTTCACGAAAAAATTAAGCCTCACTTTGAAAAGGGAGGAAAATTTGAAAAGTTATATCCGGTTTATGATGGTATGGAAACTTTTCTTTTTGTGCCAGGACATACAGCACATAAAGGAGCTCACATAAGAGACGGGATTGACTTAAAACGAACAATGATTACAGTAGTCCTTGCCCTAATTCCATGTTTGTTATTTGGAATTTGGAATACCGGACACCAACATTATTTGTTTAATGGCGAAATTTCTCCTGAAGATGCTTGGAATGTAATGTTGTGGGACAAAATTCTATATGGAGCTATGAAAGTACTCCCTATAGTTATTGTGTCTTATGCTGTTGGTTTGGGTGTTGAGTTTGCCTTTTGTATTGTTAAAAAACATTCTATTCAAGAAGGGTTTTTAGTTTCAGGGATGTTAATCCCATTAATTCTTCCGGTAGATATACCTCTATGGATGGTAGCTGTTGCTACGGTTTTTGCAGTAATATTTGGTAAAGAAGTTTTTGGAGGAACAGGGATGAATATTTTAAATGTTGCGTTAACAGCCAGAGCATTTTTATTCTTTGCTTATCCTACCAAAATGAGTGGAGACCAAGTTTGGGTAAGTGAACTTCCTGATGCTACAGCCGGAGAAACTCAGCTAGGAATGTGGGCACAAACAATTGGTGTAAAAGATAATCCTGATGCGGTACAAGGAATTATGGATAAAACATATTCTACTATGGAGATGTTTATCGGTAATATGCCGGGCTCTATTGGAGAAACTTCTGCGGTTGCTTGTTTAATAGGTGCTTTAATACTTATCTACACAGGAATTGGAAGTTTTAGAATTATGGCTTCGGTGCTTGTAGGCGGATTAACTATGTCATACATATTTAACCTAGTGGGTATAAATCCATTTATGGAAGTAAGTCCTATTGACCAAATACTTGCCGGTGGATTTTTATTTGGATTAGTATTTATGGCAACTGATCCTGTTACCGCATCACAGACACCTACCGGAAAAATTATTTACGGGTTTTTTATAGGGTTTTTTGCCATTATGATTCGAGTGTTTAATCCGGCATACCCTGAGGGAATGATGTTAGCAATCTTATTTATGAATGTAATGGCACCATTAATTGATCATTATGTTCTTCAGGCTAATGTGAAGAAAAGAATTAGTAGATTAAAACAAGTTAAAGTAGCAGCATAACATATAACTATGGATATTAATAGCAATAAATACACCTTTATATTCTCAACAGTAATGGTTGTAGTAGTAGGCTCTTTACTGGCTATTGCCGCAGTAGGTTTAAAGCCATTTCAGGCAGAAAACGTGAAGAGAGAAAAAATGCAGAACATTTTATCTTCTGTGGGTATTACTGTTAGTGCTGAAGAAGCTAGCGATAAATTTAACCAGTATATTACTGATCAGATAATTATAAACGGAAACGGAGAAGTAAAAGAAACTGAGATAAAAGCTTTTGATGTAGATGTTCTTAAAGACTATAAGTCAGGAATGAGTAATATCTATTCTGCTAATAAGGATGATGAAGCAGCAATGAGAAAAGAATTGATGTCTTTTGGAAAAGATGGAGCAAATTTTCCACTTTTTGTTTATAGCGGAGATGATGGTTCAAAAAAGTATATTGTTCCAATGGTTGGTAAAGGTCTTTGGGGACCTATTTGGGGTTATATAGCAATTAACTCTGACGGTAATACTGTTGCCGGAGCTACATTTGACCATAAAACAGAAACTCCTGGATTAGGTGCTGAAATTAAAGAGAATTGGTTTTCTGCACCATTTGTTGGAAAAACACTTTTTGATGAAAATGGTAATTACGTATCTGTTTCAGTAGTTAAAGGTGGTGCACCTGAAGGTGATATGCATGGAGTAGATGCTATAAGTGGAGGAACAATTACCAGTAACGGTGTTTCTGAAATGGTATATAGAACATTAAAGATTTACGAACCATATTTTAAGTCGTTAAATAAAAGTGAAGTAAAAGTTGAAGAACCCGAAGTAGAAATGCCGGTTTCTGATTCACTTCCTGCTGATTCTTTACCGGTAGATACCTTAAATAATCAGATTTAACAAAACTAAACTCTAAATAAAATGAGTACAGCAGTTGCAGAAGAAGTAAAAGAAGAGGTTAAAAAAGAACCTTTATTTTCTAAGAAAAATAAAAAGCTGATTACTGACCCATTAGATGATAGTAATCCAATTACAGTACAAGTACTTGGTATTTGTTCTGCTTTGGCTATTACCGTTCAGGTGAAGCAGGCAGTTGTAATGTCGTTATCGGTATTAGTAGTATTAATAGGTTCTACTTTTATTACTTCGGTATTAAGAAATATGATTCCTTCAAGGGTTAGAATTATCGTTCAACTTGTTATCGTTGCGGCAATGGTAATTTTGGTTGATCAAGTTTTAAAAGCGTTTGTTTATGATGTGAGTAAACAACTTTCTGTATTTGTTGGACTTATTATTACTAACTGTATTATCATGGGTAGAATAGAGGCATTTTCTTTAGCTAATAAACCTTGGCCGTCTTTCCTTGATGCTGTTGGTAATGCAGCAGGATATGGTTTAATATTAATTGTGGTAGCATTCTTCAGAGAATTGTTGGGCTCAGGAAAGCTTTGGGGTTTTCAATTAATTCCACAATCATTTTACGATATGGGATATTCAAATAACGGACTTATGATTTTACCTCCAATGGCACTTATAGTTGTTGGAGTTTATATCTGGGTGCAAAGAAGTAAAAACACTAAACTAATTGAAGCTTAAAAATGGAAAACTTAGCTAGCATATTTGTAAAAGGTATTTTTATTGAGAACATGATTTTTGCCTACTTCTTGGGCATGTGTTCATACCTTGCTGTATCAAAAACGGTAAAAACAGCAGTTGGTTTAGGAGCGGCTGTAATATTTGTATTGGGTATTACGGTTCCAATTAACTACTTATTAGAAAATTATTTACTAAAAGAAGGAGCACTAGCTTGGTTAGGAGAAGATTTTGCCACTCTTGATTTAAGCTTTTTAAGCTTCATTATGTTTATTGCCGTTATTGCTTCAATGGTACAATTAGTTGAGATGGCAGTTGAAAAATTTGCTCCGGCTCTTTACGGTGCGCTAGGTATATTTTTACCATTAATAGCGGTTAACTGTTCTATCTTAGGAGGTGCTTTGTTTATGCAAGAGCGTCAATATCCAAACATTGGGGAAGCTACTATTTTCGGACTTGGTTCCGGTGTAGGTTGGTTATTGGCAATTGTTGCTATTGCAGCTATCAGAGAAAAAATCAGATATTCTCACGTTCCTGCTCCGCTTAGAGGATTAGGAATAACATTTATTATTACAGGGCTTATGGGTATTGCTTTCATGAGCTTTATGGGAGTTGAATTATAATATTTTAAAACGTTAGAGATGGGTATAACCTTAGTACTTACGATTGCAATTTTTTTAACAGTAACCTTATTGCTGGTTGCATTATTGCTTTGGGCTAAAGCTAAATTAACGGCTTCCGGTCCTGTTAAACTTGATATTAATGGACAAATAGTTGAGGTAGATGCAGGTGGTACTATCTTAAATACACTTGGTAATAATAAAATATTTTTACCTTCTGCTTGTGGTGGTGGAGGTACTTGTGCCATGTGTAAGTGTCAGGTTTTAGAAGGCGGTGGTGAAATTTTGCCAACCGAAGCACCTTACTTTTCAAGAAAAGAAATTCAAGATCACTGGAGACTGGGATGTCAAGTGAAAGTAAAAAATGACATGAAAATCAAAATACCTGAAGAAATTTTTGGTATTAAGAAGTGGGAGTGTGAAGTTGTTTCTAATTATAATGTCGCATCTTTTATTAAAGAATTTGTGGTAAAACTTCCTCCAGGAGAAAATATGCATTTTGAAGCAGGTGGCTACATCCAGATTGATGTGCCGGCTATAACGGTTGATTTTAAAGATATTGATATTACTGCTCACCCTGATTTAGTGAATATTCACGGTAGAGACCCTATGGACTTTAAAGCGGAATGGGATAAATATCAACTGTGGGATTTAAAAATGAAAAATGATGAGCCAATTTTTAGAGCTTATTCTATGGCAAATCACCCTGCAGAAGGTAATATTATTATGTTGAATATCCGTATTGCGACTCCACCTTGGGACAGAGCAAAAAATAAATGGATGGATGTAAACCCTGGTATTTGTTCTTCTTATGTATTTGGTTGTAAGCCGGGAGATAAAGTGGTTATTTCAGGACCTTACGGAGAGTTCTTTATTAAAGAAACCGGTGCAGAAATGCTTTATATTGGAGGTGGTGCTGGTATGGCTCCAATGCGTTCTCATTTATTCCATTTGTTTCATACTCTTAAAACAGGTAGAAAAGTTACCTATTGGTACGGTGGGCGTTCTAAAAGAGAATTATTTTACTTAGACCATTTTCAGAAAATTGAAAAAGAATTTCCGAACTTTAGGTTTTATGTAGTATTGTCTGAGCCATTACCTGAAGATAACTGGAAAGTGAAAAAAGACATGGATGATAAGGAAGGTGATGGTTTTGTTGGCTTTGTTCATCAAGCTGTAATAGACCAATATTTAAGTAAGCATGATGCTCCTGAAGATATTGAATTTTATTTCTGTGGACCTCCATTAATGAATCAGGCAGTATTAAAAATGTGTGATGACTGGGGAGTTCCTCCTGAAAATGTATCATTCGATGACTTTGGAGGATAGTTAGTATTACAAATAGAAAAATATAAGTAAAGCCTTGCAAATGCAAGGCTTTTTTGATGGAAGTAAATTTTTGTCCTTTTATTTTGCTTAACCTCTACAAAAAAAAGTAACAGGAAAACAAATGACTTATTACTATCCAATAGTTTGATATTTATTGTTTAACTAAAAAGCCCCATCGTTGGATGAGGCTTTAATAGGAGGAGTAAACTAGTTTAATTTTATAGTTTAGTTATTCTAAATACACTAGATGACTTTGTATTGTAAAGTTTAAGTAAATAAACTCCTTTATTTTCATTACTTAAATCTATCATGATTTTATTATCTGTAATGTTTACTTTTTGTTCTACTATTCTTCCATCTATTGAAGTTATGGTGTAGTTTACGGCTTTATTATTATTTCCTAAATCTAATGTAAACAATCCATTTGTCGGGTTTGGATAAATAGAGATGTTTTTAAAGTCAACAGTATTAATACCTACATTGTTTATCATTTGACAAGCAGAAGTATCTGTACAACCATTTTTACTTACCACAACTGCATACGAACCATTTGTTGTAGCTGTGTAAGCTTGATTTGTTGCTCCACTGATTACCATGTAATTACTATCACAATTTAACCACTGATAAGTAGCTCCGGTTTCGTTAGCTGTAAAAGTTGAGAGGTTTCTGCTTACTGAGGTATCAACTCCGCCTCCTACATAAACTGTAAATGAACAGGTGTCAGAGAATGAACCGCTTGTTACCACAAATGTATTGGTTGTCGTTCCGCCAGGAAATAATGAACCACTTGATAAACCGGCTATTTGAGTTGTGGAAACACTATCACTAGTCCAGGAAATTATTACTTGACCATGACCTGAATTAGCACCACCAGTATTAACTTGATTAGTCCCGGCATTAAATGAACCTCCGCCACCACCAACACCAGCACCAGCACTATTTGAACCGGCACCACCACCTGAGTAGCCTCCGCCTCCGCCACCTACTACATAAGAAGAACCACTTCCTCCTCCGCCAAATCCACCTTGGGCATTATTATTTGCGGTACCTCCAGAACCTCCATTAATAAAAGCAATACCTCCCGTATTAGCTGTCCAACCAGTAGCTCCGTTAGTTAATAATCCTCCTCCAGCTCCCGAAGCAAAAGTAGCACCTATATTTCCTCCATTTCCGTTCGTACCGCCTGTTCCACCACCTCCTGCACCTGTTCCACCAGTTGTACCAACCTGACCATGTTTATCGGGTGAATCAACCGTTTGGGATGAGCCGCCACCACCACCTGCAACAATTAATGGATTATTTGCCGAGTCAGTTACAAATGTACCACCACCACCACCATTACCGGCTGATGATGAATATTGTTGTCCAACTAATATTTTTAATGTTTGCCCTGATGTCACTGTAAAGTCACCTATCATTATAGCACCCTTTCCAGGTTGAACAGATGATGATGTGTTAAAACTACCTTCAGCTCCTCTTGCCTCTATTTTAATTGCAGTTACACCAGCAGGTACATTCCAATTTACAATTGCACCAGTGTAGAAAAGAGTATCTGAATTAACATTACAAGTATCAGTTCCTACAGGTGCTGTATAATTTACTATAGCCCCACATATCCCTGAGTCACTATTTACAGTAATATTTGAAGGACACATTATGCTTGGGCATTGCGCACTTAAAGTAAAACTAAAGCTAATTGCAATAACGCCAAAAAATAATTTTAGTAATTGTTTTTTCATAATAAATGTTTAGCTGGTTTTTCAGACTTAAAGGAACGACAAAATAGTATTTTGAGCAAGTCACAAGAATATATTTTAGACAAGAAAGCCCCATCTTTCGATGAGGCTTTAGAGTAATTAGATTAAAAAATTAATTTCTATAGTCTATTTATTCTAAATACACTAGATGACTTTGTATTGTAAAGTTTAAGTAAATAAACTCCTTTACTTTCATTACTTAAATCTATCATAATCTTGTTGTCTGTAATGTTTGAGTTTTTCGCTACTATTCTTCCATCTATTGATGTAATAGTATAGTTAACTATACTATTATATCTTCCCATATCTATGGTAAACAATCCGTTAGTTGGATTTGGATAAATAGATATGTTATAATTTTCAAATTCATTAATTCCTACACAGCCATCAACTGTTATCATAACTGAATCAGAATTAGTACAATTATTATTATCAGTATAGGTGTAGACAATATAATAGCTACCAACTCCTGCATTTGAAGGAGAAAATGAGTTTCCGCTAACTCCGGTTCCAGAATACGAACCTCCAGAAGGACTTGCATTTGGTAGGGCAATACTATCTGTTTGAACACATACTGTATCGTTAGTTAACGATGTAATAGAGATTATAGGTAATGGATTAATGGTTAAGTTTATAGAAATAATACTATCACAGTTAACTGCATTTGGAATAGTATCTGAATATGTTCCGCTTGAAGTAAATACTTTTCCACTTGGAGAAGTGTAGGTAGCACAAGCTGTTGGACTTATTGATGAAGTCGTACTATTTATGGTTAAATTGACAGTTATAACACTATCGCAATTTTTTGAATTTGGTACAGTGTCCATATATATACCTGTAGAAGTCCAAGTGTAATTTCCACTTGGTGAGATATAACTATTACATGCACTAGCACTTATAGTTGAGGAAGTACCAAAGTAAAATATAAAAGTCATTCTTTGATTTGGAGCACCACAAGTTGCCGTATTTACACCTCCCCAGTTCGGATTAGTTCCTCCAATTGCAGGTCTAATAATATATCCCGTAGGACAATTTGAGCCACTGCATTGAGAAGGAGGATTTAACCAAACTTCTCCTGAATATCGATTACATAATGACCAGACGTTTCCATTTGTTAAAGGGCTAGTGTATGCAGTAACTGTATTTAAAGCATTTGCATATGCAGAAACAATAGTTGGGTCGGTACAAACTTGCCCAATAGTATCAAAAGTACCTTTAATAACCATTTTAGAATAACAGACATTGGGAGTTAATTGGGCTCTAAAGTTATTCCATGCCGTAACTTGAGCAGGGGTGGCACCTTGTCCATTAATAAATGAGTCGGTCCACATAATCGTTTGAGATTTTGCTATAAATGATAGCAATAACCCTAAAAATAATAGAGAATAGATTTTTTTCATAAAATATATTGAATTGGTTTAGGAGTGGAAAGAAACAACAAAATATTATTTTGAGCAAGTCACAAGAATATATTTTAGACAAGAAAGCCCCATCTTTCGATGAGGCTTTAGAGTAATTAGATTAAAAAATTAATTTCTATAGTCTATTTATTCTAAATACACTAGATGATTTGGTGTTGTAAAGTTTAAGTAAATAAACTCCTTTACTTTCATTACCTAAATCAATAGTTATTTTGTTGTCTGCAATATTTGTTTTCTGAGCTACTGTTCTTCCATCTATTGAAGTAATAGTATAGTTGACAGTCTCGTCATAGTCTCCCATATCTATCGTAACCAATCCATTGGTTGGATTAGGGTAAATAGAAACATTTCCAAAGTCAATAGTTTGAATGCCTACATTGTTTATTGTAAAGCAAGCGGAGGTATCAGTACAAAGGCCATTACTAACAATAACAGCATAAGAACCATTGGTTGTAGCAGTAAATACCATATTAGTGTCTCCAATTATTGGAGTTCCTGAAGGACATGATACCCACTGGTATGAAGCGCCAGTTTGGTTTGATGTAAATGTAGATAAGTTTCTTGTAACTGATGTGTCAACACTATTATTGGTAACTGTAAAGGAACATGTATCTGAATTTCCGGATGAATCTGACACCAAATACTGCACGGTAGTAATACCATAATTAAATGTAGTTCCACT
The DNA here is from genome assembly GCA_030426475.1 of Bacteroidia bacterium. Taxonomy (GTDB): domain Bacteria; phylum Bacteroidota; class Bacteroidia; order Flavobacteriales_E; family Vicingaceae; genus CALALS01. Next base: position 24,807 of record JAUHYR010000002.1, on the reverse strand, counting down.
AGCATCATTATTTCCTGAGCCAACGGTTGCGCCTGATAATGTATAGCTTACAGTAACATTACAATTATCATTATAACTTGGTGATATTCCATTAACAATAGAATTACATGTTACAACATTTGATGGACAAACCAATATTGGAACTATACTGTCAATAACTGTTACTGTAAAAGTACAGGAGTCTGATTGCGTTCCGTTAGTGACAAAGAAAGAATTTGTAGTTGTACCGATAGGAAATAAAGACCCACTTGGCAAACCAGAAGTTTGAGTGGCAGCTATTGTTCCTCCATTCCAAGTAATTACGACTAAACCATTACCAGTTCCAACTCCCACACTATCAATAGTATTAGTTCCCGCATTAAAGGAACCACCACCACCACCACCAAATCTTTGTGAAGCACCACATTGGCTGATGTGAGGACCACCTGCACCTCCTGAATAGCCTCCGCCTCCGCCTCCGCCAACGGTATTACATGAGGTACTTCCGCCTCCACCAAACCCGCCAAATGCATCTTGTGTACATGCATTATCTAATCTACCAGGTATGCCACCGGTTCCTCCATTAGTAAACGACTTTCCACCAAAACCTCCTACTGTTGATGGTCCATTTGTATTAGAACTAGCACCATCAGTAAGAAATCCACCACCAGCTCCTCCACTATTTCCATTTGGACCACATGCCGCTCCTCCGTTACCTGAAGTTCCTCCTAGAATTAAATTTCCAGAACAATTGGTACCGTTATTTGTAATTGAAGCATTCACCCCAGACTGATCAGAAGAAGCTCCTCCACCTCCTCCGGCAATGACTAATGGAGTATTGTTTATTAGCGCAGTGAAAGACCCACCACCACCACCACCAACAGCAGCACTTTCTCCTTGTTGTCCAACTAATACTAAAATTGTGTCACCAGAGCTTACTGATACATCACCCTTTATATAAGAGCCTTTTCCACCCGGACGCAATGTCGCCCATGTTGAATTACCACCAGCAGCGCCTGTAGCTTCAATTGTTAAAGTAGTTACTCCAGTAGGAACTATAAATGTATCTATTTGACCAGTATAATTAAAAGTCTGGCTGCCAACTAAACAAGAATCAAAACCAAAGGGCGTATTATAATTTATGATTGAACCGCAAGCATTTGAGTCTGCATTGGTAGTTATATTTGACTGACAATTAATAGTAACACATTGCTGCGAAAAAGAATCAACAGTTAGTATTAAAAGTAAAATAGCAGGTAAGGTTAAGAGTAAATGTTTTTTCATAATAGGTCTTTAGTTGGTTTTTCAGACTGGAAGAAACAACAAAATATTATTTTGAGCAAATAATGGGAAAGTATTTTAGGCAAAAAAGCCTCATCATTAGATGAGGCTTTCAATTTATTTGATTATCAAATTGATTTCTATAATCGGGTCACTCTAAATACGCTTGATGATTTAATGTTGTAGAGTTTTAATAGATAAACCCCTTTACTCTCATTACTTAAATCTATCATGATTTTATTTTCTATAATGTTTGTTTTCTGAGCTACTATTCTTCCGTCTAATGAAGTAATAGTATAGTTGATTTGAACTGATTTACCTAAATCAACTGTAAATAATCCATTAGTTGTTGGATTGGGATAAATTGTAATGTTTCCAAAGTCAATGGTTTGAATACCTACATTGTTTATCATCTGACAAGCCGAAGTATCCGTGCAACCGTTTTTGCATACAACTACCGCATAAGAGCCATTAGTAGTAGCGGTATAGCTTTGATTGGTTGCTCCAGTAATTGCCATATTGTTGCTGTCACAGTTTAACCATTGATAGGTTGCTCCATTTTCACTAGAAGTAAAAGTGGATAAATTTCTAGTTACTGATGTGTCAATACTTACAACTGTTACGGTAAATGAACAAGTATCTGATTGTGTTCCATTACTAACAAGGAATACATTTGTAGTTACACCTACAGGAAAAGAGTTTCCACTTGGTAATCCGGCTATTTGACTTGTAGTTGGAGCAGGAGTTGTACCGTAAGTTAAAATAACTTGACCATGACCAACCTGAATGCCGCTATCAATAGAAATGTTTTGTAAGGTAGGAAGTATATATCCACTTCCACCACCACCGCCTCTGCAGTTTCCACTTCCGGCACCTCCATACCAGCCACCGCCACCGCCATAGCCTTCGCATCCACAACCTGATGGTGAACCGCCAAATCCAAAACCTCCAGCAACTGAAGGGACATTAAAATTAACACATGTTCCATTTCCGCTAGAGGTTTGTGTCCCTGGATCCCCCCCAAAAGTTGAAGGTGTTTGTCTGTAACCATATCCTCCGTTATATCCACCACCGTATCCACCAACTACATGCTGACTACTCCAATATCCTGCACCACCGCCACCACCGGCAACAAGTATTCTGTCATTATATGTCGTTCCTCCTATTCTAATATCTGAAGCACCACCACCACCTTGTCCGGCAGATTCTCCATTTCCTCCACCGTTCCATCCGCCAGTTATCCCATTAGGTTGCTCTCCAACGTAAATATATAGTGTGTCGCCAGCATTTACTGGGATGTCAGCTTTTACAAAACCACCATAATTTGTATTGTTTACCCAGTTTGCTCCACCTTGAGCTCCCCAAACGGATGCAGTTATAGTATCTACTCCACTAGGAACTACAAATTTTTGAATATTTCCTGTGAAGTTAAATGTATCTGTTTGAAATGAGGTTGATTGACATGTGTCTGTGCCAACTGGCGTAGCATAAGATACAATCGCATCACATGAAGTTATATTACCTGGACAAATAATGTTCGGGCACTGTGCATTAGTATTTAAATTAAATGATAGAGCTGATAAAATAATCAGAAATAATTTTAGTAATTGTTTTTTCATGATTTATTATTTATGGAATTTGGGCTAAATTAACTTAAAATAATAAAACCAAAATATGATTTATATTAACTTTTAAACAGTTGTTATGAAAGTAGAGTTTTATCAGTTAGATTTAATAAAAAACTAATTTTTCTTATTTACATTTTTTTTAAAAATTGGCTTGTATATATTGTGATATAAAAGACTAAAATATTTTTTATAAAAAAGCCAAAACTTTTTTTTAATACTATTAGGAGATTTGGTATACAATCCTTTATTAGCATGTGGAAAAGGAGAGTCAGGTATCTCTACTTCTAAAAAAGCACATATTTTGCCCCATCTTTCACCTTTGGTAAAGTCAACAATTAAAAAGTCTTCAGGTCTATTTTTAAAGTATTCAATTACATTTTTTTTATGTTCAATATACACTTTTTTAAAGTTTTCCTCATTATTTTTTGGGCGACCATCTCCATAGATAAAATCTCTAATCAAAGTACTATCTTCATAGAAATGATTTAGACAGCTTTTGTACCAATCATTAACATCTCTGTCAGTTAATATAAATTTACTATTTGGAAAAGCTTTGTCCATTTCCTTATATAACTGATGCCATGGATCATCTTCAAATGCATCGTAGTCTTTAGCTAGCTCAATAAAAACTTTAATATCATTATTAACAAAATTTTGGGCCAAATTATTTTGTTGCCCACAGACTTTATACCCTAGTTTATCTAATGCACTAGCTAAGGTAGAAGTGCCTGTTTTATGAAACCCTAACCCAAAAACTTTTTGTTTCACAATAAGATTTTAAAATAGGAGTGTTATTTCACACTTAATTTAACCGTATAAAATCCAGAATTAGAAGCATTGTATACTGTTTCGTAAATAGAGATAAACAATATACCTGATGATTTTGCTACTCCCTTGTAATTAGAGCCTGCTCTAGTAGCAGTACCCTTATCACCAATTTTATAAACTACATTTCCGTATTGAGGGTAAGTGCTTGTACTTGACGAATAGTCATCAATATAGTCATCTTCATAATCATTGTTTGCTCCAACAATTTTACCATCAGGATTATATTTGTTGCCGGATAAGCTGGCTAATGTAACCTCTCCTTTGGCAGCAATTTGAATATATTGCCCGCTTTTTACCATAATCCCTGTATTTAACCAACCTCCATTGGCATTTGAGCTAATGTTTTTTGAGGCTATTAATTTGAAGGTTTTATCACTTCCACTACCTTCTTCAAAATAATTGATGTCAATTTTTTTGATTTTATTCTTGGGTATAGTTAAATCACCATATTGAGTTTTGAGACTTATTTTGTCAAATTGATAGCTTCCACCCATGCTATAGGCATAATCTATAGTTACTACATCTTTTTCTGAAAAAGCATCAGAAATATTATGAATAGCTTTTAATTCGCTTACTACTCCTTCGGGAGTAAAGTCGTTATATTCGGACGGAGTATATTTTTCACTAAACATATAATTATTAATAATTGGGATGGCTCCCGGTCCCAGTTCAAGCGCAGAAGAATAGGCCTCTTGTCGTACCTTTTCATCAGCGTTATTCATTTCATTAACAAGTTTTATTATTTTGTCTTTATTTGAATTGTCAGGGCTAATACCAATTTCAATAGCACTAACATTTTTAATAGGTATTACTAATTTTCCGTAATCGGTTACTAAATCAATGCTATTTATTGAAGATGTACCTGTTACGATATTGCCGTCTCTTAACGTTAGGTTTAGTTCAATTTTTGCTTTTTGAGCATTTACATTAAAAATGCTTAAAAGAACTAATAAGATTAGAAGTGTCTTTTTCATGTTTATTTTATTTATTCGTTAACTAAAATATCTTTTTTAATTTCAGTTTGGTAAGAGCTTTTTCCAAGTATTTCAATATCTTCGGAATACATTTTATAACCAGTCGCATCTACTAACAAATTATATTTACCCGGAGGTAGAATCATAATATATCTTCCTGTTTTAGGGTTAGTTAAGTATTCCCCATAGATATCATTTGTATTTAAATCGGTAACTGAAATAAATACATCTGTAATTTTATTAGCAGTGTCTTTTGAAGTAACAAATCCTTTTACTACAGTATATTCTGGTTCAACTTCGTTAAATATTACTCTGTATATATCTAAATTTCCTTTTCCTTCTTTTCTTAAAGCAGAGATGTAACCATATCTTCCATTTGCAGAAGCTCTAAAATTCATATCATCTTCAGGGGTATTTACAGGGTATCCAAGGTTTTTTACTTTGGTCCAGCTTTTACTATTTTCATCTAATTCTGCTTTAAAAATATCGAAACCACCCATGCTTGTATGTCCTTTCGAACTGAAATAAAGTACTTTTCCATCTGCAGAAATGTTTGGAAAATCTTCATCATATTTAGTATTGATTTCAGACCCTAAATTTTCGGCAGGACCCCATTTTCCGTTAGGAAGTTGTCTTGAAACATATAAATCTACTCCGCCATAACCTCCGGGTCTATTGGAAGCAAAGTAAATTGTTTTTCCGTCTGTACTTATTGCGGCAGCAATTTCAATATGTTTTGAGTTAATGGTTTTATCTAATTTTTTTAATCTGTTCACATTTTTACCATCAAACTCGGCAATATAAATATCTCCATAACCTTCTTCATTGTCATAATAAAATAGCATAAACTTTCCATCTGAAGACATTCCAATTATCTCTTCATTTCCATCTAAAGTATTTATTTTATCGGAAAGACTTTTACCTTTTGAATAGAGACCATCAGGCGTTACTTTGGAAAAGTAAACTTGAGAGTAATAATGACCTGTGGACATAGGTTTACTCCCATCATCTTTTTTAGTGTTGTAAACTATGAATTCTTCATTGGAGGTAACAAATGGGAAATATTCCGGTGCGGTAGAATTAATGTCCGGTCCTAAGTTCTCAAAAGTAACATCTACCGGAAATTTAATTAATTCCTTCGCATTGTAGCAGTGTTCAATTTGCTTATCAACATCAGCTAAATTAAACGAAGATCCTTTTGCATTTTGTTTAAACTCTTCATATTTTTTTATTGCTTTATCATACCTCCCTGCAAAGTGATATGCTCTTCCCAAAAGGTAAGTGGTGTTTGGGTCAGACTTTTCTTTTTCTAAAACCGTTTCAAGAAGACTTACTGCTTTAGTTTTGTCAACGTTTGTATTTAAGTAACAAACAGCCAGTTGATATAAATACTTTGTGTTTTGAGGTTCTTCGGCAACCAAAAGCTCAAATTCATCAAGTGCATCAATAAAGTTATTGGCGTTGAATAATTCATTAGCCAATTTACTATTCCCTTTTTGGGCGTTTAGATTGATAAAAGCAAAACTTAAAAATCCTATTAAAAAGAGTTTTTTCGCGATGAAGTTCATAATTACTTAGATTAAAAGGATGACAAAGTTACAATATTTCTTGAGTAAAATAAAACCTTTAAACTCTTGGTTTCCATAGAATTTCTTCTCCCTTTAATTCATGGTTTAAGTGCCTTGAAAGTACAAATAAATAATCTGATAACCGATTTAGATATTTTAAAATTATGGGATTAATAGGAAAGATTTCGTTGGTATGAGTAGTAAGCCTTTCAGCTCTTCTACATACACATCTTGTTATGTGGCAATGTGATACTTTTGTATTTCCTCCGGGAAGGACAAATGATTTCATTTCAGGCAATGACTCATTCATTCTGTCAATTTGTTGTTCTAGAAATTCAATGTCTTTTTCTTCAAGCTGTGGTAAAGTCATTTTAGATTTTTCCTTGTCTTCTGCCAAAAGCGAACCCAATGTAAAAAGTCTGTCTTGTATTTCTATTAGTGTAATTTTCGTATTATTGTTAATAGCTTCATCCCGCAAAAGTCCAACCCAAGAATTAAGCTCGTCAACTGTACCATATGCTTCAATTCTTACATGATGTTTTGGAACTCTTGTTCCTCCAATTAGTTGGGTAGTTCCGCTGTCTCCTTTTTTGGTGTATATTTTCATTCTAAAGGTTTATTATTAATGTCAGACTCTACAACGCCATCTCTTAAGCGTACCACTCTTTTAGCATGATTAGCTATGTCTTCCTCATGAGTAACTAGTATTACAGTATTTCCTTGACTGTTGATTTTATCGAAAAGCGCCATAATTTCATAAGAAGTAGCCGTGTCTAAATTTCCTGTGGGTTCGTCTGCTAAAATGATAGACGGATTGTTTACCATAGCTCTTGCAATGGCAACTCTTTGTTTTTGACCACCGGAAAGCTCGTTAGGTTTATGATCCATTCTATCAGATAATCCCACTTGATCTAAAATAGATTTTCCTATTTCTTCTCGTTCTTTTTTGGATTTTCCTGCATAAATCAGAGGTAAGCAAACGTTATCTAAGGCAGAAGACCTGGGAAGTAAATTGAAGCTTTGAAAAACAAAGCCTATTTCTTTGTTTCTAATTTCAGCCAGCTCACTATCTTCAAGCTTCGCAACATTTTTATTATTTAAGAAATAATTGCCTGAAGTAGGTGTATCGAGACAGCCTAGAATGTTCATTAAAGTTGATTTTCCTGAACCGGAAGGCCCCATTAAAGCAACATATTCTGTTTTTTGAATAGATAGGCTTAAGCCTTTTAACACATGAATGGTTTGTTTTCCTAAAACAAAATTTTTTACCAGATTTTCTATTTCAATTATTCCATTCATAATCCGAAGTGAAGGTAATAAATCACTTTAACTTTATTTTAAAATGTTGCTTTTCATGAACTGTTTTAAAGAAAATAATGCCCAAATGATAAAAATCAATGCTCATAGTTACTTTACTATTGTTTTTAATTTCATTCCAGGCTTTTGTCATTTCAGGCGACCAATAAATATCATCAAACACAAAAATGGTATTTTCATTAGATTTACTCAAACACCAATTGAAGTAATTTAAAGTGGCTTTATATGTATGATTGGCATCAAATAATACGAAATCAATTTTTTCTGTTGAGTTTAAATATTTAGGAAGTGTTTCGTTTATATTTCCAATATGTATATTAATGTTATTTTCTTTAAATTTTCTGAAGTTTTGTTCGGCAATTTTTGCCACTTCTTCACTACCTTCAAATGTATTTAAAAATGATTTTTTTGAGGTTTTGGATAAATACATACTTGTTATTCCTAAGGAAGTTCCTAATTCAATAATTTCAATTGATTTAAAATGATTTACCGTTTTAAAGAGAAGTTGGGCTTGCTTAGCCGGCTTTAGGCTCTTATTGGCAATAGTAAAGACTTTCTTTTTTTTGGAAATTCCTGTTCCAAAATCATTTATATATACGATATTTTGATTAAGTAACAATTGAGCTCTAAGCGATTCAATTATGTCAAAAACATAAAATGGATAGGGGTTATACACTACTTGTTCTAAATAATCATATACAAAAGGAGAATGTGTTCCGTGTAATGTTTTTGCAGAAAAGGAATGTAAAAGGTAATGGTATGCTCTGTGAAATAACTTTTTCATTTATTCACCGTAAAGATGATAAAATTCTATATATGTATAAATTTAAACTTATTATAAGTTTAGTTCTGTTTTTTCTTTTATTTACTTCCTTTAATATGAACATTGAAATGGAAAAATGTGTTTTAGTTATTCATGGTGGTGCGGGATATATTAGTGAAGATAATCTTACTAAAGAAAAGCAACTCGAATATACGGAAGCGTTAAAAAATGCCTTGCAAAAAGGATATGATTTACTTAGCTCGGGAGGAACCTCTTTAGATGCAGTTGAAATAACTATTAAAGAACTTGAAGATTCTCCACTTTTTAATGCTGGTAAGGGGAGCGTGTTTACTAATGAAGAAAAAAATGAAATGGATGCTTCTATAATGGATGGGAAAACACTAAATGCTGGTGCAGTTGCTTGTGTGACCAATATTAAAAACCCGATAAGTGCTGCCAAATCAGTATTACAGAATTCAGAGCATGTTCTTCTTACAGGAAAGGGGGCGGAAGCATTTGCCAAAAAACAAAAAATCGAAATAGTTGACCCGGAGTATTTTAAAGTTGAAGAAAGATTAAAAAGGGTTAAAGAGGTTAAAAAATCTGAAAAAATCGAGTTAGACCATTCTAAGAGTGACGGATATATTAATAAAACAAACCCTGATGAAAAATATGGAACGGTGGGTGCAGCAGCTTTGGATAAAAAAGGAAATTTAGCATCAGGAACTTCAACCGGAGGCATGACTAATAAAAAATATAATAGGGTAGGAGATTCGCCTTTAATTGGCTCAGGAACTTACGCCAATAATAAAACTTGTGCAGTTTCTTGTACCGGGCATGGTGAATACTTTATCAGGTCTGTAGTGGCCTATGATGTATCTGCTTTAATGGAATATAAAGGTTACTCATTAGATAAAGCAGCAAATTATGTTGTAAATGAAAAGTTAGTTGAATTAAAAGGGGCTGGAGGATTAATTGCTATAGATAAAGAAGGAAATATAGCTATGCCATTTAATACTCCCGGAATGTATAGAGGTTATGTAACCGAAAGTGGTAAAATCGTTGTAAAAATGTTTAAAGAATAAAAAAGCCTTCAATTTTTGAAGGCTTTAAAGCTTATTTAATTCCGAATTCTTTTTTGATTTTAGGAACATAATCTAATTCTTCCCAAGGAAATAATTTCACTTTTACTTTTTTAGTTTTTCCATCCGGAGAGGAAAAAGTTTTAGTAACAGTTCTTGTTGTTCTTCCCATGTGTCCATAAGCAGAAGTTTCACTATAAATAGGAGTTCTTAAATTGAACCTTTTCTCAATAGAATATGGTCTCATGTCAAATAGCTTTAATAGTTTTTTAGCTATTTCACCATCACTCATTTTTACATTTGAAGTTCCGTAAGTATTTACATAAAGTCCCATAGGATGAGCAACACCAATTGCATAGGCAACTTGAACTAATGCTTCAGAGCAAACTCCTGCAGCAACTAAGTTTTTAGCAATATGCCTTGTTGCATAAGCAGCAGACCTATCCACTTTCGAAGGATCTTTTCCAGAAAATGCTCCGCCACCATGAGCACCTTTACCACCATAAGTATCTACAATAATTTTTCTTCCTGTTAGACCTGTATCTCCATGAGGACCGCCAATCACAAACTTACCGGTAGGGTTGATGTAATATTTGATTTTGCTTGTAAATAATTTTTGAATGTGCTTAGGAAGTAATTTTTTTACTCTTGGAATTAAAATTTCTTTGACATCCTTTTCAATTCTTTGCTGCATTTTTTTCTCAGTATCAAAATCATCATGCTGAGTTGAAACAACTATTGAGTCGATACTTTTAGGTTTATTGTCGTCACCATACTCAATAGTCACCTGAGATTTACTGTCAGGACGAAGGTATTTCATTTGTTTTCCTTCTTTTCTGATTGCTGCCAATTCTCTTAAAAGTAGATGTGATAAGTCAAGAGCCAAGGGCATGTAATTGTCTGTTTCATTTGTTGCGTAACCAAACATCATTCCCTGGTCACCTGCTCCTTGCTCTTCTTTTTTCTTTCTTTCCACACCTTGGTTGATATCTTGTGATTGCTCGTGAATTGCCGAGAAAACTCCACATGAGTTTCCGTCAAACATATATTCACTTTTTGTATAACCAATTTTATTAATGGTATCTCTAGCAATTTTTTGTACATCAAGATAAGCGCTTGATTTTACTTCTCCTGCCAATACTACTTGTCCTGTAGTTACTAAAGTTTCGCAAGCTACTTTTGAATCTGCATCAAATGCTAAAAAATTATCAATTAATGAATCTGAAATTGCATCAGCAACTTTATCGGGATGACCTTCTGAAACTGATTCTGAAGTGAAGTAATATGACATATTAAATGTGTTAAATATTTTAGGATGGCTAAATTAGAAAATAAATAGATTTCAAAAACTTTTAAAGCGAATTACTTTAAAATAAAAAAGGGAACTATAATTAGTTCCCTTTATAAAATAAAAAAGTGTTTTTTATTGACTAACAGGAATAACAAATGCGTTAAGTATTCCGTCAGGCTGTGTTGAGCTCCAAATCATTACCACAGCTTCTAAGTTTCCTGAACTCCATCCTGAACCAAGGGGAATAGAATAAGAGTTTACAAATTCTTCGCCTGTTGCAAAAGAAGTTCCCATAGATTCTAACCCTAAACTAGCACTAGCACTAGTAGTTGCAGTTGCTCTAATAATATGATTATGTGCCATGCCCGGAACAGTTCCGTTTACACTATGTGCTTGGTCAGCAAGAACATTATTTTCAGTAACAAATACTGAAATATATCTTTGTCCTGCTGCGGCATAAAATTCAGCCTTTGTATCTATGATTATGTTACCACCTTCAATTCTAGCTTCAGCAGTAACGCCTACAGTAGGAGTATTTCCCATTATAGCATCAATATCTGCTGCTGCTGCACTATTGTTGGCATTTGCGTCAGTGTAAAATCCTCTGTCAGCCATAGCAAAGTTTTCACCCAGCCAAAATCCGTGAGGAATTCCGGTAGCACCAACAAATGTCATGTACTCGCCACCAAAAGTATAACCAAATTCACCACTAGAGGTAATATCATCGTTAGATTGTGATGAAAGAATAATACAATCATCTCCATACGCACCATGTACATATTCTTTAGTGGGGTCTCCGTAAGCTCCACAAGGGGGACACCAAGTAGCACCTCTGTAAATCATAACAGCTCTTTGTCTAGCAAGAACATTTAAGTCGTTATCATCAATTCTGTTATCTACAAAACCTTCAGGTTGAGTACAAGAAACTTCCGACTCATTTGGCGTTCCTTTACCATCACCGTCTTTGTCTCTGTACCAGGTTTTGGCAAACATACAAGATCTGTCATCATTATTTGCCGATGCATCATAATTACATGCAGTTGGAGCTGTACATCCGTCTTTTACTTTCTTACAACTTTGTGTAAAAAGTCCCAAGAAAATGGCAACAGATGAGAGTATTAATAGTTTTTTCATAATGGTTGATTTATTTATAAACACAATATTAGGATTAAAATCTGTAAAAATCTACTTTTTTAGATGATATAATTGGAATCTTATTTAGTTAAATCTTTAAAAACATCCTCAAGTCTTTGTTCTTCTTTCTGAACAGTCAATATAGTTAGGTCATTTTCAACAGCTTTTTTAAATAACTCATTTCGTATATCTTCATTTGTTTTACAAATGATTTTCCATGATTTTTCACCTATAGATTTAATTTCATTTATATTGGATATACTGTCGAAAAATGAAGAATCTATTTTTTTATCAAATTCAATAGTAATTACAGATGCTTTTGAACTGGTTTTTTGTTTAATATTAATGGCTGATTCATCTGCTGCTATTTTTCCCTTATTGATGATAATAATTCTGTCACATATTGCTTCTACTTCCTGCATAATGTGAGTAGATAGCATAATGGTTTTTTCTTTACCAATTTCTTTAATCAACTCTCTAATTTCACTTAACTGATTAGGGTCAAGACCTGTCGTAGGCTCATCTAAGATTAACACTTCAGGATTATGAATTAATGCTTGGGCTAAACCCACTCTTTGTCTATACCCTTTTGACAATTGCCCAATCTTTTTATTCTGCTCAATTTCTAGACCAACAGTTGAAATCATTTCCTGAATTCTATCATTAGCATTAGGGGTTTTATATAGACCCGCAACAAAAGATAGATATTCTTTCACAAACATATCTAGGTAAAGTGGATTATGCTCAGGTAAGTAACCGATTTTTTTTCTAACGTCCATGGAGTGTGTATTCACATTAAACCCGCATACTTCTGCTTCGCCTTCAGTTTGAGGTATAAACCCGGTCAAAATCTTCATCATGGTAGACTTACCTGCTCCATTAGGTCCTAAAAAGCCCACTATTTCTCCTGTTTTTATGCTAAAAGAAACATTATCTAGAGCTTTTTGTTCTCCATAAATTTTGGTAATATTTTTAACGGAAATAGACATTATCTTTATTTATGTGACGAATGTAGTTATTTTTGAAAACTTTAATCTCTTAGAAAGTAATCTATTTAATGAAAGGTGTTGTAATTAAATCTACTGGAAGTTGGTACACTGTTTTAGCAAATAATGAAATGCTCAAATGTAGAGTGGTGGGGAAAATTCGTCTTGATGATATTGATGCTACAAACCCTGTGGCAGTTGGTGATATAGTTGAAGTTAATGAAAAAGGTGGTGAATGGGTAATTGCGGAAATAGAAGAACGAAAAAATTATATTGTTAGAAAATCGACCAACTTATCTAAACGAAAACACATAATTGCCTCTAATTTAGATCAGGCAATTATTATAGTTACATTGAAACAGCCCAAAACCTTTACCCGGTTTATTGATAGGTTTTTGCTCACAACCGAAATGTTTCATGTTCCGGCAGTGATTATTTTTAATAAAATAGATGTTTACGGAAAAAAGGAAATGGAGCAATTGGATGAATTGAAATCGGTTTATAGTGAGTTAGGCTACCAATGCTTTGAAACATATATTGAGAAAGACGATATAGATACCTTTAAAAAATTATTGAAAAATAAAACATCTCTTTTAACCGGAAATTCAGGTGTGGGGAAGTCAACTTTCATTAATAAAATAGAGCCGGGTTTAGGCTTGAAAACATCTGAAATTTCTGACTATAATCAAAGCGGAAAACATACCACTACATTTGCTGAAATGTTTCCTTTAAGCTTTGGAGGGTTTATTATAGATACTCCCGGGATTAAAGGGTTTGGTTTGATTGATGATATTGAAAAAGAAGAATTGGCGGGTTATTTTCCTGAATTTAGAAAACACATGGTAAACTGTAAATTTCATAATTGTAAACATATTAATGAGCCAAACTGTGCTGTTAAAGAAGCTGTTGAAAAAGGAGAAATTGCTTTTTTTCGATATGAGAATTACTTAACCATTTATTTAGACGAACAAGAAAATTATAGATAATTGAGAGTTGTTATACAAAGAGTAAAAGAAAGTAAGGTAAAGGTAAATGAAAAAATCATTGGTTCTATTAGAAATGGTTTACTGATTTTACTGGGTATTGAAGAATCAGATGCTATGGACGACATTGATTGGCTGTCAAACAAGATATTAAACATGCGAGTTTTTAGTGATAAAAATGGATTGATGAATTTGAGCGTGTTAGATATAAAAGGTGAGTTGTTAATCGTTAGCCAATTTACATTGCATGCTTCTACTAAAAAGGGCAACAGACCTTCTTTTATTAAAGCAGCTAAGCCGGATATTGCAATTCCTTTGTATGAAAAATTTATTACTAAAATAAAAGAATATAACCTAAAAGTTGAAACAGGAGAGTTTGGTGCAGATATGAAGGTGAGCTTAATAAATGACGGACCTGTTACTATTATTATCGACTCCAAAAACAAGGAATGAGAATAATTATTTTATATATACCCTTATTTTTTATGCTGTTTTCATGTAAAACAAAAAATAGTATTTCTGAAAAACTACAGGGCAAGTGGGTATTAGAAAGTAGATCGATTAATGGCGAACTTCAAAATAACCCTGACGCACTTCACCTGATTTTTTCTGAAGAAAATAAAATAAATGTAAATGGTTATAAAACAACCTATGAATCTATTTTAGATGGCAAGGCAATCTATTTTGATTTTGGAAAGGGAAAAGACTATTCTTTAGAAATTTTAGAATTAAATGATTCAATTTTTCATTATAAATTACAAGACTGTGATTTTAATACTATTGAAGAAAAACTAGTAAAAGATGACAATAACTGAAGCGCAACAAAAAGTAGATATTTGGATAAAAACAATTGGAGTTAGATATTTTAATGAGCTAACGAATATGGCAATGCTTACTGAAGAAGTAGGAGAGGTAGCTCGTATTATTGCAAGGAGATATGGCGAACAATCCGAAAAAGAATCGGACAAGCAAAAAGATTTGGGACAAGAAATGGCCGATGTGTTATTTGTACTAATGTGTTTGGCAAACCAAACCGGAATTGATTTAGAAAAGGAACTAACTAAAAATCTATTGAATAAAACCGAGCGAGATAGCGACCGACATAAAAACAACCCTAAACTTTAGGCATCTTTTTTAATGAAAAGTAAGCAAAGAAACAGGCCGTAATTAAAAACACTGCACCCATAGCATAAGGCGCTCCCGGAAAATAGAAAATTTGATTTTTTCCCGTGAAATAGTAAAATAACCCTGTACTGATTAGTGGTCCAAGAATAGTTGTAATGCTAGTCATACTTGTAATTGTACCTTGTAAAATTCCCTGTTCATTATCTTCCACTTGATTGGACATTAGTCCTTGTAATGTAGGGCCTGCAATTCCTCCTAACACATACGGAAGTGTAAATAGATATAACATCCAACCTTTAACGGCAACTGCGTATAACCCCATGCCTATACTCCATAAAACAAAACCGCCCAAAATCGTTTTTTTAGTTCCGAATTTCTTTACGATTTTACCTACTAATCCTGCCTGAACGATAGCGACTAATAATCCTACAACACCTAAACTGTAACCAACTTCAGCTTCAGTCCAGTCGAACATTTCCATGGTGAAATAAGACCATGTGGCAGGTAATGATTGTCCTGCAAGGTTGGCAAGAAAAAATGCAAATAATAATCCACCAAGAGCAGCAAAAGTTCCTAATTGTAAAAGAGACTTCCCGGGAATCATTTTTTTGAAATTAATTGGTCTTCTTTTTTCTTTTGGGAGTGATTCAGGAACAAATAAAAGCCCAAATAAAAAGTTAAGCAAGGTTAAGCCTGCTGCAACTAAAAATGGCATTTGAACTCCCCATTTTGCAGCAATTCCTCCAATTACAGGGCCAATAATAAACCCTAAGCCAAATGCTGCACCTACTAATCCAAAGTTTTTTGCTTTGTTTTCTTTAGTGCTTACATCTGCGATATATGCGTTGGCAACGGTAAAGCTTGCTCCGCAAATTCCCGCTAAAATTCTTCCAACAAATAACCACCCTATGGTTGGCGCAAAAGCATGGAAAACATAGTCAACTCCTAAGCCAAATAGTGAAATTAATAGAATAGGTCTTCTTCCATATCTATCACTCAATTCACCCATGATTGGCGCGAAGAAAAATTGCATTCCGGCAAAAGCTACCATTAAGTATCCACCGTATTTTGCAGCTACACTTAGTCCTTCTCCTGTAAGATTTTCTATTAATGACGGAACAACGGGTATAATAATTCCAATACCTATTACATCAACAAGAATAGTAACAAATATGAATGTTAACGCAGTTTTAGAAGATGACATTTAAGATTACTTACCGTGACACTGCTTATATTTTTTGCCGCTTCCACAAGGGCATGGCTCGTTTCTTCCCACTTTTTTCTCTACTCTAACAGGCTGAACAATTTTTGGTTTTTCCTGATTTGGAGCACCTTGTTGTTGAGGTGAAGTTACATCTTCTCTTGAAGCTTGTAGTTTTTTAAGGTCAGAATCGCTGTGCTGTGGAGCTTGAGTTACCTGAGTGTTTTCTTGGTTAGGCAAATTTCCTTTCATAAGGAATGAAGCTGCATCTTTATTTATTTTTTCAAGTACTTGTTTAAATAAATTAAACGCTTCAAACTTATAAATCAATAATGGATCTTTTTGTTCCAAATAGGCATTTCTAACCGATTGTCTCAAGTCATCCATTTCTCTTAAATGATCTTTCCAATCATTGTCAATTAAAGCTAAAATTATTCCTTTTTCAAATGAATTGGCTACTTCTTCTCCTTGGCTATCGTAACTTTCTTTAAGTGGTGCAATTACTTGAATGGTCTTTTTACCATCAGTAAACGGTACTACAATGTTTTGATATGTAGTGGATTGATTTTCAAAAACATTTTTGATAACAGGATAAGACATTGCTGCAATAGCTTCTTTTTTACGTTTGTAACTTTCTATTGCTTTTTCAAAAGTTAACTCTACCAGTTCATCAGTAGAAGTGCTGGCAAAATCTTCTTCTTTTACAGGAGATTCTAGTGCCATAGTTCTGATAAGCTCCATCTGAAATCCTTCAAAATCTCCATACTCATGGTATTCATGAACTACCGATTCGCACACATCATAAATCAAATTATTGATGTCAATACTCATTCTTTCACCAATAAGAGCATTTCTTCTACGCTTGTAAATTACTTCTCTTTGAGAGTTCATTACATCGTCATACTCCAACAATCTTTTTCTTATACCAAAGTTGTTTTCTTCGACTTTTTTCTGTGCTCTTTCAATTGACTTGGTAATTAATGAGTGCTGAATAACTTCTCCTTCTTCAAGTCCCAGTCTGTCCATTATTTTGGCAATTCTTTCAGAACCAAACAAACGCATTAAATTGTCTTCAAGTGAAACGAAAAACTGTGAGCTACCCGGGTCTCCTTGTCTTCCTGCTCTACCTCTTAGCTGTCTATCAACCCTTCTAGACTCATGTCTTTCTGTCCCCACAATAGCTAAACCTCCGGCTTCTTTTACTCCAGGTCCAAGTTTAATATCAGTTCCTCTACCCGCCATGTTAGTTGCAATGGTAACCGTTCCTGCTTTACCTGCTTCTGCAACAACTTCTGCTTCTCTTTGGTGTAGTTTTGCATTTAAAACCTGATGCTTAATGCCTTTCATTTTTAGCATTCTGCTAATCAACTCAGAGTTTTCTACTGAAGTAGTACCAACTAAAACAGGTCTTCCGGCATTTACTAATCCTACAATTTCTTCAACAACTGCATTGTATTTTTCTCTATTGGTTTTGTAAACTTTATCTTGTTCGTCTTTTCTAGCAATTGGTTTATTAGTAGGAATAGTTACTACATCCAATTTATAAATGTCCCAAAGTTCTTGTGCTTCAGTTTCGGCTGTACCGGTCATACCGGCAAGCTTGTGATACATTCTAAAGTAATTTTGTAAGGAAACAGTTGCGTAAGTTTGGGTAGCAGCTTCTACTTTTACATTTTCTTTAGCTTCAATTGCTTGATGAAGTCCGTCAGAGTATCTTCTGCCGTCCATAATACGACCGGTTTGCTCATCTACAATTTTAATTTTACCATCCATAATAACGTACTCAACATCTATTTCAAATAGTGTGTAAGCGCGTAATAGCTGATTTAACGTATGAATTCTTTCGGCTTTAACAGTATAATCTTGAATGAGCTTATCTTTTGCTGTTAACTTTTCTTTATCTGACTTACTGGATTCTTCAATTTTAGTCATTTCCATATTTAAGTCAGGAAGAATAAAGAAGTCTTTATCTTTTTCAGTCGAAAGAAGGTCAATACCTTTTTCGGTTAAATCAATGGAATTATTTTTTTCATCAATCACAAAAAATAGTTCTGCATCTACTTTATGCATCTCTTTTTCTTGGTCTTGTAGGTAATAATTTTCTGTTTTTTGTAACTGAGCTTTAATTCCCGGCTCTGATAAAAATTTAATAAGTGCTTTGTTTTTTGGCAAACCTCTGTAAGCTCTTAATAATGCCATTCCACCTTCTTCTTCATTTTTCTTGGCTTCTTTTTTATCGGTTGTTTCAGCTGTAAGCATTTTTTTAGCATCGGCTAAAATGGTGGTAACGTATTTTCGTTGAGCAGCAACTAATTTTTCGATTTTGGGTTTTAACTCGTAGTATTCATGTTGGTCTCCTTTTGGAGTTGGACCGGAAATAATTAATGGAGTTCTTGCATCATCAATTAAAACGGAATCGACCTCATCTATAATAGCGTAATGCAGTTTTCTTTGAACAAGCTCATCGGCATTACGAGCCATATTGTCTCTTAAGTAATCAAATCCAAACTCATTGTTTGTGCCATAGGTAATATCAGCTAGGTACGCTTTTTTACGTGCGTCAGAATTTGGCTCGTGCTTATCAATACAATCAATAGTTAGACCATGAAATTCAAAGATTGGCCCCATCCATTCGGAGTCTCTTCGTGCTAAATAGTCATTAACCGTCACTACGTGAACTCCTTTTCCTGTAATTGCATTCAAATAAATAGGAAGTGTAGCTACTAAGGTTTTTCCTTCTCCTGTTGCCATCTCAGCAATCTTTCCTGTATGTAAAACAGCCCCACCGATTAACTGAACATCGTAATGAACCATGTCCCAGGAAATTTCTCCACCTGCAGCTAGCCAAGTATTCGCATGAAAAGCTTTTTCTCCTTGAATAGTAACATTACTTTTTTTAGCTGCCAAGTCTCTATCAAAATCATTAGCAGTAACCTCAAGCTGTTTATTTTCTTTAAATCTTCTGGATGTTTCTTTGATAACTGCAAAAGCTTCTGGTAATACTTTTAATAAAACTTCTTCAATTTTATCTAGAATTATTTTATCAAGCTTATCAATTTCTTTAAATAATTCTTCTTTTTCTCTTGCTTCAGTTTCTTTATGCTTTACCTTGTCTTTAAGCTCTTGAATTCTTGTTTCTTCTTCTTTTATGTATTCAGAAATTCTATTTTTAAATTCAGTTGTTTTAGCTCTTAATTGGTCGTTTGAAAGTGATTGATATTGTGCAAAAAACTCATTTGTTTTTGTCACGTAAGGCATTACTTCTTTGATGTCTCTATCCGACTTATTTCCAAAAACTTTTTGAAGCGTTTTAGTTATTGAACCTATCATGTTTTAATCTTAATATAAGGGTTGCAAATGTAATAAAATAAAAAACGGAAACTATAGTAGTTTCCGTTATAAATTGTTAATACTGTTTAACTTTGTTAGTACTCATCTTCATTAAAGAAAAAGTCTTCTTTTGAAGGGTAGTCCGGCCAAATGTCTTCAATAGTATCAAATAACTCAGTATCATCTTCAATTTCTTGAAGATTTTCTACAACCTCTAATGGTGCACAAGTTCTAATTGCGAAATCTATTAATTCATCTTTGGTAGCCGGCCAAGGCGCGTCTTCCAAATAGGATGCTAGTTCTAGTGTCCAATACATAATTTTCTCTCCTTAATTTTCGGCAAAAATAGAATTTCTACCTATAAAACCAATTTTTTTGTTGTTAAGTGTTAAAAACTTAACTTTTTCAACACTTCTACTGAATTTTTTGAACGATGTTACATCAAATATTATTGCCTAAAAGGTTAAATCAATTCCTAACCTTTCCCTCATTCCAATATTGCCTTGTAACCCACCTGTATGAATAGCTAATATTTTACTGTTTTCAGGAAATATATCTTTTTTAATCATATCTAAAACTCCATACATCATTTTTGAAGTGTAAATTAAGTCCAACGGAATTTGATATTGTTGATAAAAGCTATTAGTAAAGTCAATTAAATCCTGGTTAACTTTTGCATATCCACCAAAGTGATATTCACTAGCCCAAATTAATTTTTCATCTAATTTTTTTAATTCAGATAATTCTGAAATAGTGTCTTTTAAATAATCGACACCTTTTAATACAGGAAAACCAACAACTTTAGTCGAAGGATTAGAATACTTTAAAATTCCGGAAACTGTTCCGCCTGTTCCAACTGGGCAACAAATAAAATCGTATTCTTCATTGATTTCTTCCATCATTTCTTTTAATCCCATTAAAGCAAAATCATTTGAACCGCCTTCCGGAATCAAGAAAACATTATTGTCAGGAATTATAGAACTAATTAATTGAGTGTCTTTTTTTCGGTAATCTTCCCTAGAAATATAAATAAGTTCTAAACCACATTTTTCTGCAAACTCAATTGTATGTGAAATTTTTTTAGACTTTTCACCTCTTATAATTACAGTTCCATTTATACCAAAATTTTTACATGCTGTTGCAAATGCATAAAGATGATTAGAATATGCCCCACCAAAGGTTACTAACTTACCATATCCTTTTTCTTTAGCATAAAAAATATTGTATTTTAACTTTCTCCATTTATTACCGGATATTTGTGGGTGAATTAAATCATCTCTTTTGATTGATAGTTCAATATTTCTTTGATTTGTTGTTGACTTTAAAATTTTTAAAACAGCAGTTTTTTTGTTTTCACATAACATACTGCGAAGATAAACGATGCTTTTATACTACAGCTTTAATTTTGTTTACTAAAGCAGATTCAGTGATTTCGTATTTTGACAAAAAGTCATCAGCACCTGCTTCCAGTAACTCTGTAATATAATGTAAATGGTCTGAGCATGAAAGCCCTATAATTTTTATATTAGGATTGATTGCTTTAACCTGTTTAGTTGCTTCAAATCCATTCACTTTTTTCATCATGATGTCCATTAAGATAACATCAATAGGATAATTCTTTATAAAGGAATATATTTCACTTCCATCATTACAATCTCCAATAATTTCTATTTCTTCTTGTTCCTTTAATAGAAGTTTTATTAGCGATTTGATAGTCGGATTATCATCAACTAAGAGCAAGTGTATCAAAATAGTGAAAATAATAAATTATCCCAAAGATAATATAATTATCAAAAAGACAATATTATATTCCTTAGAATTGACCTGATTAAGATATAGTGATGGAAATAGGAAGAAAAATAAAGGTTTTAAGAGTTGAAAAGGGAATTAGTCAAAAAGATCTTGCGAAGGCTATCAACAAAACGAGAGCCCTAATATCTCATATTGAAGTAACTTCAAAGGTAAATTACTTTACTTTGACTGAAATAGCATCAGCACTTGATGTTCCAATTTCATACTTTGTTGAAGATATCTCATCAGTAAAGGCTGAGGTTAAGGAATCAGATAGTAAATATTTAAGTTTTTCTGAGGAAAATAAAAAGCTTAAAAGAGAAAATGAGTTACTAAATGAAATTATTTCTAATCAAAAGGAAATAATAAAACAATTAAAAGAGAAGCTTAAGAACTCATAATTAAGCTTAAAATTTTCTTAATAAGAATAAGAACTTTCTTTCTTATAAATTTGTAGCATTATAAATAATGGAAGAGTTCCCTAAAAGGAAAGATTTAGAACCTGATGACTATTATATGAGTGATGAGGGATATATTGTGTTTACAGCTAAATATCTTTTGAAGAGAGGATATTGCTGTAAAAGCGGTTGTCGCCATTGCCCTTATGGATTTGATAAAAAGACCGGAAGAATTAAAAAAGATAAATAATGAGTGTAGCTATGAAATTAAGTTTTAAAGAAGCAATTCAAGAAGGTATTCCTAATTACCTACCATCTAAAAAAGAATACGATGCTACAGTAAGTCATGCTCCAAAGAGGAAAGACATACTATCTAAAGACGAGAAAATACTTGCTGTTAAAAATGCATTGAGATATTTTCCTCAGGAGTTTCATAATGAGCTGGCAAAAGAGTTTGCTGAAGAGCTAACACAATACGGTAGAATTTATATGTATCGTTATCGCCCTGACTATGAAATGTACGCGAGACCTATTGATGAGTATCCTGCCAAATGTGAACAAGCAGCATCTATCATGCTAATGATTCAAAATAATTTAGACTCAAGAGTTGCCCAGCATCCTCATGAATTAATTACCTACGGAGGAAATGGTGCGGTATTTCAAAATTGGGCTCAGTATCGGTTAACGATGAAGTATCTTTCTGAAATGACTGATGAGCAGACATTAGTCATGTATTCAGGACATCCCATGGGTCTGTTTCCTTCTAATAAAAATGCTCCAAGAGTTGTGGTAACCAATGGCATGATGATTCCTAATTATTCTAAACCTGATGATTGGGAAAAATTTAATGCTTTGGGAGTAACACAATATGGGCAAATGACAGCAGGTTCATATATGTATATTGGTCCGCAAGGAATTGTACATGGCACAACCATAACAGTAATGAATGCGTTAAGAAAAAAAGGCTATTCCGATTTTTCAGGAAAACTATTTGTTACCTCAGGTTTAGGCGGAATGAGTGGAGCACAGCCAAAAGCAGGAAATATTGCCGGCTGTATTTCAGTTACTGCCGAAGTGAATCCTAAAGCAGCTTATAAAAGGCATGAACAAGGATGGGTAGATGAAGTGGTTGAGGATATTAATGAACTGTGTGAAAAAGTGAAATCCTCAATTGCGAATAAAGAAGTTCGTTCTTATGCTTATTTAGGCAATATAGTTACGGTTTGGGAAGAGTTTTACGAAAAAGGAATTAAAATAGATATTGGTTCAGATCAAACATCTCTTCATAATCCATGGGCGGGCGGGTACTATCCTGTGGGATTGACTTATGAGGAATCAAATGAGTTGATGGCAAATAATCCGACTAAATTTAAAGAAGAAGTTCAAGAGTCACTTAGAAGACAAGCCACAGCAATTAATAAATGTGCTGAAAATGGAACTTACTTTTTTGATTACGGAAATGCATTTCTTTTGGAGGCGTCAAGAGCCGGAGCAGATGTGATGAATAAAGATGGAATTACTTTTAAATATCCTTCGTATGTTCAAGATATCATGGGGCCTATGTGTTTTGATTATGGTTTTGGACCTTTCAGATGGGTTTGTACTTCTGGAAAACCGGAAGATTTAGATTATACTGATAAGCTAGCGGCAGAAGTTTTAGAGAAATTAATGCAAGAGGCCCCAGATGATATAAAACTTCAGATGAGCGACAATATTAAATGGATTAAAGAAGCTAAGAAAAATCAATTGGTTGTGGGTTCTCAAGCAAGGATACTCTATGCAGATGCTTTTGGGAGAATTGAAATCGCAAAAGCTTTTAATGAAGCCATAAAAAAAGGAGAAATTGGCCCTGTTGTTTTAGGAAGAGACCACCATGATGTTTCGGGAACAGATTCACCTTATAGAGAAACGTCAAACATATATGACGGTTCTCAGTTTACTGCTGATATGGCTATTCATAATGTTATAGGAGATTCTTTCAGAGGTGCTACTTGGGTTTCTATTCACAATGGAGGTGGAGTAGGATGGGGAGAAGTAATTAATGGTGGTTTCGGAATGCTCCTAGATGGAAGTAAAGAATCAGAAGAGCGTTTAAAAATGATGTTGTTTTGGGATGTAAATAATGGTATTGCTAGAAGATCATGGGCAAGAAACGAAGGCGCAGTGTCAACAATAAAAAGGACGATGGAAGCTGAAAGTACTTTAAAGGTAACAATACCCTTTACTGTTGAAGAATCAACCGTTCATGAATTATTCTAAATTTTATAGACGAAACTTGAAGTTTAAGCTACAAATTGCTTAACTTCGCCTTTCAATTAAATCGCACTTAATAACTTAAAATTTATAATTATGAAAAAAACATTACTTTTTGCTTCTGTTTTTGCGGTAATGGCAGTTAATGCTCAACATCCTGATATGTTGAAGCCTGTAAAAGCAGATAGAGGAAATATCCAAGAGTTTGTTGATCCAGGGTTTACATTCCCTGCCAATAAACCTGAAATTCCAAATAATAACGTTGGAAATCAAATATCAACTGTAACCTCTATTCCTTTAGGTCAATCAGCTAATATTTATACTATTTTATTAAATGGTCAAAATCAAGTGGCTTATAATCACGATTTAGATGCTGTTGCTTTTATACACAGAAACTACCAAGCAAATGGAACTAACTCAGGAACATTAAATTTTGATGTTTCTACAGATGGAGGTAGCACATGGAACTTGGATAGAGGTTCATTAAATCCTGCATATACATCAAGTCCTACTACTAATGCAGCAAGGTATCCGTCATTAGCCATTTATAATCCGGTCGCTAATTCGAATCCTTCTAATGCATTTGTAGTTGGAAATGCACCATGTTTAGACGCTACACCGGAATGGGGATTTTTAGGTAGATATTCTTCTAAATTTGACGGAACTACTAATGTGGATGAAACATATTTAATTACAGATTCATTTAATTTTCATCCGTATGGTTTAGATGTTACTTCATTAGGTACAGCATTTTCATTAAGCACTCGATATAACGGAGGGACTAATACTGCTCTAGATACGGCAAACTATTCAAGATTCTTTTTAAACAAAGGAACATTTAATATTCCTACTAACGATTTTTCTTGGACTATGCCTCAGGTTTTTGCTCCAAATA
>JAUHYR010000089.1 GCA_030426475.1 Bacteroidia bacterium | reverse complement strand
TTGTTTTGTGATGAACCCAACTCAGGGCTTGACCCTCAAACCTCTATTGTAATAGATAATTTAATTGAAGAAATTACCGAAGAATACGACATTACTACCGTAGTAGTAACCCATGATATGAACTCTGTAATGGAAATAGGCAGTAAAATTATGTTTATTTATAAAGGCAGAAAAGCCTGGGAAGGAGATAAGAATACCATTACCCAAAGTAATGTACAAGAGCTAAACGACTTTGTGTTTGCCTCTCATATTATGAAGAAGTTGAGGGGGTGATAGTAAAAGCAAATCACCTTTTATATAAATACTGATACCAAAAAAGTATATTAGGTGTAACTTAATGTGTAACCTTATACTCTCACGCCAATTACACAAATATCGTCAACCTGCTCGTGCTCTCCTTTCCAGTCATTAAAGGCTTTTGCTAGTTTATCTTTTTGTTCTTCAATATTAAGCGTAGCGAGCTTAATCAATAAGTTTTTAAAAGGCTTGTACTTAAACTTTTTTCCTTTTTCGCCTCCAAATTGGTCGGCAAAGCCATCACTAAACAAATAAATACTATCTCCTTTGTTTAATTGTAAAGTATGGCTTTCATAATTTATGGATGAGTATGCTTTACCAATAGATTGTTTGGTGGCTTTAATTTCTTCAATACTTTCCGAATCTTTTCTTAGTACCCAAAATGGGTTGTTGGCACCTGCATAGCTTACTTCATTGGTATTTAGGTTTAATCTACAAAGCGCTATGTCCATTCCGTCTTTTACTTCTTCTTCATCGTTTTCAAATTGCTCAATTACCAGCTCTTTTGTTTTGTCTAAAATTTTGCCCGGGTCTTTTATACCAAATTCTTTTACTGCTCGGTTAAGCGCATTATGGCATATAACGCTAACCATTGCTCCCGGTACACCATGCCCTGTACAGTCGGCTACAGCAAAAAACAGAAAACCATCTGATGTTTCCATCCAGTAAAAGTCTCCGGCTACAATATCTTTGGGTTGATAATAAATGAATGAATTGGGAAGCCATTCCTTTACCAATTTTTTAGGTGGTAAGATGGCATTTTGTATTCGTTTGGCGTAAGTAATACTATCGGTTATTTCTTTATTTTTTTCTTCAACAATTGCCTTCTGAATTTCTACTTCTTCTTTTTGCAGCGCAATTAATTGGTTATCTCTTTTTTTAATGCGATAGCTTCTGTAAGCAATTACTACTAAACAAAGCGACAATAATATTCCGGCAAATAGACTGTACTTAAATGTTCTTTCCTTTTGTAATTGTGCTTTTTGTTCGCTTATCTCTATATCTTTTATGGCTTGTTCCTGTGCATTTTTAATACTATCCTGAAATTGTTGTTGGGTAAAGGTAAATTGCATGTCTTTTCGGGCAGCTTCAACGGTTCGTTCATCATTTATCAGACTATCTCGTATTTCAATGTATGTTCTATAAAAATCAAGCGCTTGTTTATGCTGCCCCATGCCTTCATAGGAAGTTGACAAGCAATAACAATTATCTTTTTCTGAGATTTTATATCTGGTTTTTTGAGCTAATTCTAAACCTTCTTCACAGGCTTTTTTACCCATATTGAATTGCCCCAAACTATTGTAACTAGTTCCTAACCCACATAATGTTTTAGACAGATCAGGGTATAGCTCTATTTCTCTTTGAATATTAACAGCTCTTTTATAAGAGTCAATAGATTTATTATACTCTCCCATTCTTCTATACAATGATCCCATTCCGGATAATGTACCTGCAATGTCTCTTTTCTCATTATATTTCTCAAAAATTTTAAGTGCAACCATAAATTTGGTTAAGGCACTATCATATTCACCACTCATTGATTCCCTGTCGGCAAGCTCACAATAAATTAGCGCTTCTCCAAAATCATCATTTACCTTTTTCTTAAGAGCTAATGACTTATTGTAAAATTTTTTGGCATTTTCATCATCCTTCATTTGCTCATATATACCGGCAATATTCAGGTAAATAACAGATTTTCCGTAATCGTGATTTAACTTCTCAAATAAATCCAATGAAATGAAATACAAGTCTAGGGACTCTAACCACTTTCCTTCATAATCTCTTATTAAGGCTAACTGATTATAAACTTTAGCTACCTCAAATGTATCGGCAAGGCTATTGTAATAATCAATTGCTGTGCTATATGCGTTATATGATGCAGGGTAATCACCCATTCTAAGATGAGCCAAGGCCATATTGTTATGGCAATTAGCTAATTCAGTTGTATCCTTAACTTGTATAAAAAGCTTTATGGCTTTTTTATAGTTTGTAATTGATTT
This sequence comes from Bacteroidia bacterium, assembly GCA_030426475.1. GTDB lineage: Bacteria > Bacteroidota > Bacteroidia > Flavobacteriales_E > Vicingaceae > CALALS01. The sequence continues at coordinate 8,721 of JAUHYR010000089.1, read as the reverse complement.
TTGAAGTTGGTTGAGAGAAAAGTAGGCAAATCCCATGCTAAAATGAGCTAATCCTTCCCATTTTTTATTCTTTATTTGCTTTGCAAATTCTAGTTGTTCGTTAGAAAATTTTAGGGCACTATCAGAGTTTATTGCTTGATAGTTTCTAACTAATCTAATTAATGACATTACTCTGCTTGAATCAGAATTGTTTTTATTTAACCATTCTGATTTCAGACTATCTATATTACTGGAGTTTGCTAGAAGTGGGAGGCTAAAAAAAATAAGTATAAGCGTCTTTCGTATCATTGTATCTATAAGCAGCACGTTTCTATAGGTATCAAATATACATTAAGAATTAAAACTAATGTGCTAAATTCATTTCAGAAGTAATTACTAACAAAAAAGCCCCACATTTGTGAGGCCTTTTTGGTGTGGGAACTACTGGATTCGAACCAGTGACCCCCTGCTTGTAAGGCAGGTGCTCTGAACCAGCTGAGCTAAGCTCCCATTGGTTTTCCCGTTAAAGGAGTGCAAATATAAATTATTCTTTAAAAACTACAACAAATATTTTTCGTTTATCACTTCACAATGATGAATATCGTGTCCGGCAATGATATAGCCTAAGGCTTCGCAAGACACTTCTTTGTTGCTGGCATTGCCTACTCGGTCTAAGTCGGCTTGTGTAAAGCTGTTAAATAGCAGAATGGTAGAGGCACGTTGTGCTTCATATTCCTGTACCAGTTTATCAAAGCTTTTTTTAGAGGCATCTATAGACTTTACATAAGCATCCTGGTCAAAACCCGGAAGGGGAGTTTGGTCTCCTCTGCCAATTCTAAGTGCTCGGTAAGCCATTACTCTTTCGGTATCAATTAAATGAATAAGTACTTGCTTAATGGTCCATTTACCTTCTGCATAGGCATAATCATATTTTTCAATAGGAATTTCCGCTAATGTTTTTTCAAGGTACGATTTACTGAAGTTTAGCGCTTCTGTTAACGATACATCTTTTACGTTGTCTATGTATTTTTTATAATAATCTGCGGCTATAATCATGTTTTATAATATTTCGGCAACAACAAATATACTTCCGAAAACAAGAATGAGGTCATTATCACCGCTTTTTTCTTTAGCTTTTATTAACGCTTCTTCAACACTATTGTTGATAGTACCTGTTAATCCTGCTGCTGTAGCTAATTCAAAAAGCTTGTTTTTATCCAGAGCTCTAGGTATTTGTGCTTGACAGAAGAAGTAGTGAGCTTCTTTGGGTAAGAGGTTTAAGATTTTGGTGATGTCTTTATCGTTCACAGCTCCAAACACAATATTAAGTTGTTTGTAGCTTTCTTGTTTTAATTGATAAAGGAGTTCTTTTATACCGCTTTCATTGTGGGCAACATCAATAATTACCTTGGGGTTTGTTGAAATAGTTTGCCAGCGACCTTGTAAGTGAGTGTTTTGAATTACTTTTTTAAGTCCGTTGGTAATGTTTTCTTCAGTAATGGTGAATTGACCTTGAAGTAGCTTTACGCTTTGAAGTACCGTTTTGATGTTTTTCTGTTGATAGCTGCCTTTTAATTCACATTCGGGTAACGGATAAGTAATTAAATAGTCAGCAAAATAAATGGGAGCGTTTTTTTGTTGAGCAGTTGTGGTAAAAACTTGTTTGGTTTCGGGTTGTGTTTCACCTATCACCACAGGAATTTTTGGTTTAATGATACCAGCTTTTTCAACGGCTATTTTTTCTAAGGTGTCTCCTAAAAACTGTTGATGGTCAATGCCAATATTAGTAATGATTGAAAGGAGAGGAGTAACCACATTGGTAGAGTCTAATCTGCCGCCCATACCTGTTTCTAAAATGGCTACATCTACTTTTTCTTTTCTGAAATAATCAAAGGCTAAGCCAACCGTCCATTCAAAAAAAGACAATCCTATGTTTTCAAAAGAAGATTGGTATTGGGTCACAAAGTCCATCACTTCTTCTTTCGGAATCATTTCTCCGTTAATTCTAATGCGCTCTCGAAAGTCTTTTAGGTGAGGAGAGGTGTAGAGTCCAACTTTATAGCCCGCTTCCTGTAAAATAGATGCCAGCATGTGTGAGGTAGAGCCTTTACCGTTTGTTCCGGCAATGTGCACCGACTGAAAACTGTTTTCAGGATGATTTAAGATAGCGCAAAGCTCAATGGTATTGTTCAAGTCAGCTTTGTAGGCTGCTTGTCCTACTCTTTGAAACATGGGTAATTGCGAGAAGAGGTAATCAAGCGTTTGCTCGTAGGTCATTTACTTTAGTTTGAACACAAAAGTAATAGTCCCTTTTTGAATTTCTTGTTCGCTGGTATTAAATTTTGTGGTGAGGGCTGCTTGCTTGGCTTTTTCCCAAAGTACTTTGCTGGTAGTAGTAGTTCCTCTGGCTCCCGGTTTAGCTTCATAAACGTTACCGGCACTATTTACTAAAATATCTACCACAACTTTTCCCTCTTCCTGAGAATTATCGTTAATAGTTGGTTTTCTAGTCATAGATCTTCCTGAAAGTGAGAAGTCTACTCCATTTCCGCCACCGCCACCTGTATAATTATTACTGTTGTTATTTCCGTTAGGGTTTCCCTGATTGCCTGTTTTGTCAGAGTTTCCATCACTTGACGTACTTTTATCATCTCCTTTAAAGGAGTTGTTCATGGCATTGCTTAAATCGTCATTTGGTTTAGGCTCCGTATTCTTTTTAGGTTCCTTGTCTTTTGTAGGCTTTTCGTTATTTTTTTTGTCTATAACAGGAGCTTCTTCTACATCTTGTGTTAAATCTGTTGAGCTTTCTACAGCTTCAGACGATGAGGTTTGACTGGCTTGTGTGTTTTCGTCCGTAATTTGATTGTTACTGCCTTCATCAACAAAACCTAAATTTACTTCTACTCCAACTTGTGGTGGTGGGTCCATGTATTTTAAGCTTGCTAAAAGCATAAATAATAGAATACCGATATGAAACAAAACAGTAGCTATGACAGCTGTTCTATTGTTCTTTTTTTCTTCTTGTTTCATGTCTTGTTTATTTAGAATAACATCCTTGAGATGTTAATTGAATCAAATTCCATAAAAATTATTCCGGCTCGGTAGCCAATGCGCACTTTATTCCATTTTTCTGAGCCAGATTCAATACTTTTACCATTTCATCAACGGGCAAACTTTTATCCATGTATAGCATTAACGATTTTTCGCCTGTTTTATTAGTTTCTTCTAATATTTTTTGTTCCAGCATCTCAAAAGAAACCACATCCTTATTTACGTAATAGGTTAAATCATCACTAATACTTACCGAAATTGCTTTGTTGGTTACTTTTTGTTGTGAACTCTTAGGCAGCAATAAGTTTAATGCATTCTGACTAACCAAAGTAGATAATATGATGAAGAAAATTAATAACAGGAAAACCATGTCTGTCATACTGGACATGTTAAAATTTACATCTACTTTATTTCTGCTTCGTATTGCCATTATTTTACAGGTTCATTAAGAATGTCAAGGAATTCAGTTGTTTTTGCTTCCATTTGGTTAACTACCTTAGAAACTTTAGCCACCAACATATTGTAGCCTACATAGGCCATGATACCCACAACAAGTCCACCAACAGTAGTAACCATTGCTGTATAAATACCTTCAGAAAGCATTTGAACATCTACATTTCCTCCTGCAGTGGCTAATTTGTGTACAGCTAAAATCATCCCTATAACTGTACCTAAGAAACCAATCATTGGTGCCGCTCCGGCTATCGTTGCAAGTGTTGCTAGATTTTTTTCTAGTTTGTTTAACTCTAATTTTCCGGTATTTTCAACTGCTGCGGCAATATCATTTAATGGTTTGCCTATTCTGCTCACTCCTTTCTCAATCATTCTGGCAACGGGAGTATCTACACTTCTACAAAGATTTTTAGCAGAGTCTATTTTACCATCATGGATGTAGTCTTTAATCTGATCCATGAAGTTTGGATTTTCTTTAGAGCTTTTAGAAATAGCTAGTAATCTTTCTACAAAAATGTATACCGCAAAAATGGATAGTACAGCTAAAATGGCCATGATTACCATTCCACCCATTCCTCCTGAAACTACTAATTCCCATATTGATAATTCTTGTTCAACCGGCTCAGGGATAGTCGGAAGATTTTGGGTAGTATCTGTTAAGTTGATTTGAGTTAAAAAATTCAGCATAAGTATATTTCTATTTTAAGTAACGAAACTATTAAATTCAAATTGTGTTTGGACTGCAATTGTAGTTGTTTTTTAAACATTAAAATGTTAGTTGACCATTAAAAAGTCATTAAAAATGAGGGGAATAAAAAAAGCCACCTTTTAAAAAGTGGCTTTAATTTTTTTCATTTATGAATGAAAGAGAGTCATAATGCCAAAGCCGGCTAAGTAACCAATTAAGGCTAACCAGGCAATTTTTTTAAGGTACCAGAAGAATGATATTTTTTCCATACCCATAGCAACCACACCTGCTGCAGAGCCAATAATAAGCATGCTACCTCCTGTTCCTGCAGCATAGGCTATATAATGCCAAATATGATTATCAGTAGGGAATTGGCTCATGTCAAACATACCCATACTTGCTGCTACTAACGGAACATTATCAATAACTGCTGAGCCCGCTCCCAAAAGCAATACAAAAATATCATTATCAATAGATTGTTGTACATTTTGTCCAAATAGGAATATCATCCCTAATGATTCTAAAGCTGCTACAGTCATTAATATTCCTAAGAAAAATAAGATAGACGGCATTTCAATATTTCCAAGCGCTCTGAATGTAGGGCTGCTATGGTGATGCCCTTCTTCAACTCCGGGTTCATTTTCAACAATAGCAGTTAAACTGAAGTTTCTATTGCTAATTATTTCTGCAGTTAATGAAACAATAGATAATGAAAGCATCATACCTACATAAGGAGGAAGATGGGTTACCGTTTTAAATACGGGAACAAAAACAATTAAGCCTAAGCCTAGGTAAAGCATAAATGCTCCATGTTTGTTTACTTTTTCATCATTTCCGTCAGAATTAAAAGTTCCTTTGAATGCCGGTAAAAAGCTGGCAATTATGGTTGGTAAAGCCATACAAACTAAAGAAGGAAGAATTAGGTATTCAATTAGTTTTACAGTACTTACTTTTTGCCCCATCCAAAGCATAGTAGTTGTTACGTCACCAATAGGAGACCATGCACCACCTGCATTAGCGGCAATAATAATTAAACCGGCAAACCAAATTCTATCATTACTATCAGGTAATAATTTTCTTAAAATGGTAATTAAAACGATAGTAGCGGTAAGGTTGTCAATAATTGCGGAAAGGATAAAACCAAGAAAACAAACTAACCATAGTAGCATTCTTTTTTTATTCGTTTTTATAAAGTTTTTGATAGTAGCAAAACCATTGAAGCTATCGATGATTTCAACAATAGTCATAGCTCCGATAAGGAAAATCAATATTTCACAAGTTTTTCCAAAATGGTGAAGAAGCGTACTTTCCATTGTATGTAGCTTTTCATCATGGGTGAAAGATGCAAAACCATCTATCATACTACTGGCATGAGAGTCGAACCAACCGGAAAAGTTGTCTAAACCGAAAGCAATTCCTGCCCATGCAAGTGCCATCATTAATAGTGCAGGGATGAGTTTGTCTATTTTAAGACTGTGTTCTATGGTTATGGCAAAATAACCAAGAATAAATACTGCGACAATAAAAATTTCCATAGTTTAAAAAGGTTGGTTTTACATTAATTGTTTAAGTGCAATTTCAAAAGCGGTTTTGGCAATAGTTGTTTTACTTTTATTAGTGTCATAAACCTTTTGAATAGCTTTTTTAATAATATTGGATGTGTCTGAAAAAATATCTACGTCTTCAAGCGTTTTTAAATCACTGCTCATTAAATAAGCAAATACTCTGGCCATTCCACAATTGCTTATAAAGTCAGGAATTACGCTTAGTTTTTCGTCAGTAAATATAGAGATTGGACCAAAGAAAATTTCATTATCGGCAAAAGGAACATTTGCTCCGCTAGAAACAACTTGAATTCCGTTAGCAATCATTTTATCTACTTGTTCTTTGGTAACTAGCCTTGATGCTGCACACGGTAAAAATACATCTGCCTTAACATCCCATATTTTCTGATTAGCTTCCTCAAAGCTCATCATGTTAGGTGCGTTAAGTTTATTTCCTTTTTTATCTATAAATAGTTGAGTAACTTCTTCAAATGTCAATCCATCTTCATTGATAATTCCTCCGGCAATATCAATTATTCCTACAATTTTAGCGCCTTCTTGAGCTAAGTAGAATGCAGCAGCTGAACCAACATTTCCCCATCCCTGAACAATTACCTTTTTATCTTTAACGGATTCATTTGAATAAATGTCATAGTAATGTTTTACCGATTCTGCCACACCATAACCGGTAATCATATCTGCTACTTTATATTTTTTATTTACATCAGGCGAATAGTTTGCGTCTTCAATTACTTTTAGTACGCCTTGTCTTAATTGACCAATTCTATGGATTTTAGTGGCTTCTTTCGGTTGAAAGTGACCGTTAAAAACGCCTTCTTGCGGATGCCAAACACCACAATCTTCAGTAATAGGAATAACTTCATGAATTTCATCTACGTTTAAGTCGCCACCCGTACCGTAGTAATATTTTAAAAGGGGAGAAACGGCATGATACCATGTTCTTAAAACAACTTCTTTTCTTGGGTCGTTGGGGTCAAAATTAATTCCTGATTTTGCTCCGCCTATTGCCGGTCCTGAAACGGTAAACTTAACTTCCATGGTTTTTGCCAGAGATACTACTTCATGCTTATCTAATCCAACTCTCATTCTTGTTCCGCCTCCTGCTGCACCACCTCTAAGAGAGTTAATAACTACCCAGCCTTCTGCTTCGGTTTCCGGGTCTTTCCATTCAAAGACAATTTCCGGTTGTTTGTTTTCAAACTTTTTAAGTAAATCTAACATTCTTTTGTATTAAATCAGCGCAAATATAAAAACACTAATCACTTATTGTAATAAATAGCTCCACCTATATTATCTTTTTTTGCACCGGTCACAGAACTTAAACAGTTTATTTTATTTTCCCATCTTAATAAACCCAAAAACGCAAAGACTAATGCTTCTTTATGGTTGATTATTTGTGCTTCAGGGATAATAATTTCATAATGTGTCATGGTTTTTAATGTCTCTATTAAAAAAGAATTAAATGCACCACCTCCCGTAACTAAAACCTTTTCAGGTTTTTCATTTCCGTTTATGGTTTCGGCTATTTGCTTAGCGATATGAAATACTGCAGTAGTAAGAATGTTTTTTGGTTCATCTTTATACATTTCAGTAAAAGGGAATATGTTTTCTTTCACCCATTCTATACCTAAAGACTTTGGACTATTACTATGATAAAAATCTAATCGATTAAGATTTTCAAGTAAGGGATAAATTATTTCACCTTCTCTTGCAAAGTCTCCATTATTATCAAAATCAGCCTCTAATTTTTTAGAATAGTGATTTAGTAAAATGTTACAAACGCATACATCATGAGCAATTGTGTTGTCTTCATCTTCAACCCCAATCACAATAAACGAATTGTTGTTGGGGTTGCTGTTAGATAGTGCACAAATGTGTTTTAAGAATTTGGCTTTACCTTCTTTTTCACTAATATCAATTTTTCGCTTTTTATCATAAAAACTATTTTCGTCGTTGTGGGCCAATAGGTTTTTAATAAGAAGCCTTTTGTTAATCATATCAGTTTTTCTTTACAGTGGTAGAATTAGCTTGGGCTGTAGGGAATACCAAAAGGTCGGCAATGTTTACATGGTCTGGGCGACTTACCATAAAATAGATAATTTCTGCAATATCTTGCGCTTGTAAGGCATGAAAGCCGTTGTACACAGTGTCGGCAATAGGATCGCCTTTAAAACGTACTTTAGAAAATTCGGTTTCTACCAGTCCTGGATTTATAGCGCCTACTTTTATGCCATAGGGATTTAAATCTATGCGCATGCCTTCGGTTATAGCTAATACAGCATGTTTACTGCCGCAATATACGTTTCCGTTGGGATATACCTCTTTTCCTGCCGAAGAACCAATATTAATAATGTGCCCCGATTGCCTTGCTGTCATGCCAGGAATTATGGCTTTACTAACATATAATAAGCCTTTCACGTTAATATCCATCATGGCGTCCCAATCGTCTAAATTTCCAGTTTGTATTGGGTCTAGTCCGTGAGCATTACCTGCATTATTGACGAGCACATTAATCTGCTGCCACTCAGCTGGCAGGGAATCAACTGCCTCATGAACCGCCTTACGGTCCCTGACATCGAAGGATAATGTATGGATACGAACAGCGCCCGAAAGTTCGGATTTAAGCCTGGACAGCCGCTCCTCGCGCCTTCCGCATAAAATTAAATCGTAATCGTTTTTGGCTAAAAGGCGCGCGGTAGCTTCTCCAATTCCTGAAGTGGCTCCGGTAACAAAAGCAATCTGTGGCATTATTGAAATAAGAAAATGAGCGAAATGGTATTGGTCTTCAAGCTCTCGATTCCCTGGCCAAAATCGTTGTTGGGATCTTCAAGCATGTTCACGAAGCCCCGGGAATAACGTAATTCGGGAGAAAACTTGAAAAGCGGATAATAAATATCAAACCCAACGCCCACTTCACCTGAGAAATTGAATGTTTTGGTCTTCAGGTTATCGTCACCGATGTTCTGAATTTCATTTTTCCCCGAT
>JAUHYR010000088.1 GCA_030426475.1 Bacteroidia bacterium | reverse complement strand
AAAGGCCGTTTCTACCTCTTTATTTATTGTAGCTGCGAAATCATTACTGGGCTTTATTGGAGATGTACAAAGCCATACTATAAATTGGACTCTTTTATTAAGCATTACAATTGTTGGCATTATTGGAATATTTATTGGTCTTTGGCTCAACACCATTGTTGACGGGAAAAAACTCAAAGCAGGATTTGGATGGTTTGTACTAATTATGGCCATTTTCATTCTAACGAATGAAATTTCCAAATTGTAACAAAAGTAACTGTACAGCTCTCCTATTCTTCCGAAATTTGTACTAGAAATTTAAAAACACATTAGCCATGAAAATAGAACAATTTGAAGATAAAAACTTGGCGCATTTTTCCTACGCCATTTTAAGTGAAGGTAAAGTTGCACTGGTTGACCCTGCAAGAAACCCAAAACCTTATTATGATTTTGCCAAACAAAATAATGCTGAAATAGTAGCAGTAATTGAAACTCATCCACACGCTGATTTTGTAAGCAGTCATTTTGAAATTCATAAAGCAAAAGGAAGCACTGTTTACGTCAGTAAATTACTTGGCGCCAACTATCCTCACCAAACATTTGACGAAGGTGATGTAATTGAACTGGAAAAAGTAAAACTAAAAGCATGGAATACACCCGGGCATAGTGCAGATAGCATCACTATTATATTAGAAGATGAAAATGGAAAAGATGTAGCTACTTTTACAGGTGACACTTTATTTATAGGAGATTGCGGAAGACCTGATTTAAGAGAAAACGTAGGTAATGTTCAACAAAAAAGAGAAGAACAAGCCAAACAAATGTATCATTCATTAAAAAAATACCTCACTTTAAATGATGATGTATTGATTTATCCGGCACACGGAGCAGGCTCACTTTGTGGCAAAGGATTATCTGAAGCAAATAGCAGTACAATGGGTGCTGAAAAAAGAGGAAACTGGAGCTTACAACCAACTTCAGAAGAAGACTTTGTAAAAACACTTATCAGTGACCAGCCTTTTATTCCTCACTACTTTGGTTTTGATGTAGACACTAATCGAAACGGTGCGAACGATTTTCAGCCAAGTATTAACAAAGTAAAAGCTTTACCGAGTATTACTAATGAAAATGAAGCCAAACAGTTAAAATCAGATATAACAATAGTAGACGCTAGGAATGAATCTACATTTAAACATGGCCACATCAAGGGAAGTATTAATATTCAAGATGGTAATTCATTTGAGACTTGGTTGGGTAGTATCATCAAGCCCGGAGAGAAATTTTATCTAGCCGTAGAAAATGAAAATCAATTAACTGAACTGGTAAAGCGAACTGCTAAAATAGGCTATGAACAATTTATAGAAGCAGCATTTGTATTAAACTATGGTAACACATTAAGTCCAAAAACACCACTGGATGACTTTAAAGAACACCCTGAGAATTATACAATTATTGATGTTAGAAGTGAAAGTGAAGCCAAAGAAAAAAAGTTTGGGAATGTTACCAACATACCTCTTCATGAACTAAGAGAGAGAGTGGAGGAAATTCCTACAAACAAACCAGTGCTTATACATTGTGCCGGAGGATACAGAAGTGCGGCAGCAAGCAGTATTGTTGAGGCAAGAATAGATGAAGGCGTAAAGGTATATGACCTAAGTGAAGCAGTAAAAAACTTTAATTAATAATTTACACATAAATCAATAGATATGAAAACAATAGTTGACGTAAGAACCCCCGGAGAATATATGGGAGGACATGTATCAGGAAGTATTAACATTCCGTTACAAGAAATTCAAACCAGATTAGATGAAATAAAACAACTTCCACAGCCAATTGTACTTTGTTGTGCAAGCGGAAACAGAAGCGGACAAGCTACAGCTTTTTTACAAAATTGCGGAGTAGACTGTGAAAATGGAGGAAGTTGGATAGAAGTAAATGCCAAATACTAAAAAACAATGATGAATCAATTAAAAGAAATGTTTGGATTAGGTCCAAAAGTAGATTATAAGCAATTAGCCAAAGAAGGTGCTATTATACTAGATGTCAGAACAAAAGGAGAATATAGTGGCGGGCACATTAAAGGCTCTATTAACATTCCTTTGGACAGTCTGAGCAAAAACTTAAACAAACTAAAAAAAGACAAGCCTATTATAACTTGTTGTGCATCAGGTATGAGAAGTGCTTCTGCAAAAAGTTTACTTAAAGCTAATGGCTTTCAATCTACCTACAACGGTGGTGGATGGGCTAGTCTTAAAAACAAAATCAAATAAAAAAGTCATGAGCAAGTTTAACGAACTAATAAAAGGAGATAAACCGGTTTTAGTAGATTTCTTTGCTACATGGTGTGGTCCTTGTAAAATGATGTCGCCAATTTTAGACGAACTAAAGTCTGAAATTGGTGACAAGGCCACCATCATTAAAGTAGATGTAGACAAAAACCCAGCGGCAGCCGGAGCATACAATGTAAGAGGTGTACCAACACTAATCCTTTTTAAAAACGGGCAAATAAAATGGCGACAATCGGGAGTAGTGGCAGCAAATGATTTAAAAAATATTATTGCTCAACACTCTTAATTGCCTTTGCTTCAAATCAAGAAGAATATGTTGGCTTTATAAAGGTTTCTTTTACCTTTGTAGCCGTATATGAAAATCTCAGCATCCATCTACTCAGACAAAGGTAGAACACTTGAAGAAGTAGTTAGTGAACTAGAGCAGAACGAAATTGACTTTTTTCATATTGATTGTAACGACAATCTTTCTGTTTTTGAGGATATTGATGCTATTCAAAAACTAAGCAAAAAGCCCATAGACCTTCACATCATCTCCTCTGAAACTGATAAGTTTATTCCTTATTTAAAAGAGCGAGAGATTGATTTTGTTACCTTTCAATACGAACAATTACCTGAGAACTTTCAATTTCCAAAAGGGATAAATTCTAAGTTTGGTTTAGCCATCACTTCTGAAACACCCATTGATGTTTATGAAAAACATAAAGACGATTGTTCATTTATCTTATTCATGGCGACTACACCAGGACAATCAGGTGGTAAGTTCAATAAAGAAAACTTTAAGAAAATACGAGCTTTTCAAAAGAAATATCCTACCGCTAAAATTCATGTAGATGGTGGAGTTAATGCCGAAGTATCCTTTATTTTGAGAAATATGGGAGTTTACTCTTCCGTTTCGGGCTCTTATTTATTTACAGATGGTGGTGTAGGAAAAGCAGTGATGAGCCTAAAAGCCAGTGATGTTGATTCTCATTTTCAAATCAAAGATTTTATGATTGAAAAAGAGGAAATGCCTCTGGTTTCTGAAACCGAACAAAACTTTAAAAACATTGTTATTTCTATAGACCAACACAAAATGGGCTTTACCATTTTAACTGACAGCAATAATAAAATGAAAGGTATTGTGAGTAATGCCGATATCAGGAAAGCATTAATTAAAAAGTTTGATGACTTAAATACAATTAATGTCAACGACCTGATTAACCCCTCTCCCGTTGTTATTAATGAAAATAATACCGTTAGAGAGATGTTGCGACTAATAAAATCTAAAAATTTTCCAATAATGTATATTCCTGTTGTAAATGATAACCATGAAGCCACAGGAGTTGTTACATTTATGAACTTAATTAAAGGTGAATTATGATTATTCATGTAAAAAAAGAAACGCCAAACGATAAAGTAGAAGCAATTGCCAAAGAGTTAAAAGCAATTTTAATTCACAAACCTGAACACTATGTTTTGGTTACATCATCAAGCAAAAAAGAATTAGAAGACAAATATGCCGATGTAGTTGAAAAATCAGTTGCTTTTGAAAATGATATGCAACTGTCAAGTGCCAAATACAGAAGCAAAAGAACTATTCAATTTGGAAATACTACCATTGGCGGAGATAGCAACAATACTGTTTTAATGGCAGGTCCTTGTTCGGTAGAATCTGAAGAGCAAATTACCCAATCGGCAGAATTAATGAAAAGCCAAGGTATTTCTACTTTAAGAGCAGGGTGTTTTAAACCAAGAACATCGCCTTACAGTTTTCAAGGCTTGGGGATGGAAGGCTTAAAGTTACTTGCTAAAATGCGAGAGAAATACGGCTTAAATATTATTACAGAGGTAAAAGATGCCACTCATGTTGACGCCATTATTGAATATGCAGACATTATTCAAATTGGTGCAAAATCTATGTATGACCATGGTATTTTAAGAAAGTGTGGAAAAACAAACAAGCCTGTTTTAATTAAAAGAGGTTTTGGCACTACGCTTCAGGAGTTTGTTCAGGCTTCTGAGTTTGTACTTTCAGGCGGAAATGAAAACGTTATTTTATGCGAAAGAGGTATTAGAACTTTTGAAACCAAAACACGCTTTACCCTTGATTTATGTGGTGCCGCTTACTTAAAAGAATACACTAATTTGCCAATTGTACTTGACCCAAGTCATGCTATGGGATATGCCTACGGTGTTCCTGATTTGGCTAAAGCATGTATGGCAATGGGTATAGACGGATTATTAATTGAAGTTCACCCTAATCCAAAAGTTGCAAAATCTGATGCTTCGCAGCAGCTTGACCATGAAACTTTTACTAAATTAGCAACAGAATTAAAAGCCATAGGTAAAATCATTGGCAAAAACTTAGTGTAATGTACTTCAAAAAAAACCTCAATTATCTAATCAAAAAGCATAAGCTTGAACTTATCTTTTTGGCTGAAAAGGCAGGAATAACAGCCGATAAGCTTTACGATATATTGGGCGAAAACACTTCAGTGGAAGTTGAAGTACTGGTAAACCTAGCCAACTACTTTGAACTTTCTATTGACGATATCATCCTTAAAGACCTGAGTAAAACGCTTGACTTAAAAGCATTAAATATTAAGTTTTTGGTACTGGATGTAGATGGGGTACTCACCGATGCCGGAATGTATTATACCGAAAGCGGTGATGAAATGAAAAAGTTCAACGCCAAAGATGGTATAGGAGTTATTGCATTAACAAAAAGTGGTTTCCCTGTAGGTATCATCAGCCATGGCACAAATACTAATATTATTGAGAGAAGAGCTAAAAAGCTAGGCATAGAAAGAGTATATGCCGGCAAAGAAGACAAGATTAAAATCTTGAAGAAGTGGTGTAAGGAAATGAAGCTAAAACCTGAAAACGTTGCATATATAGGTGATGACATCAATGATATGGACATGTATAAAGAAATAGGTTTATCTGCTTGTCCGGCTGATGCACACAATAAGGTTAAAAAAGCTGCAAAAATCATCTTAACAAAAAAAGGTGGTGAAGGATGTGTAAGAGAATTCATTGACGAATATCTATCGTAACCATTCATAAAAATTGAAAAAAGAAAAAGGTATTAAAAGTCCGCTAAGGGCATTGTCTAGGATTTTTTTAATCTCTATAGCTGCCTTATCTATCTATTTCTTTTTTGATTCCAAAGTTGCTTTATTACTAAAAACCTCAGAGCAAAACACCAAAGTTTCAAAAATTGTTTTAAATCTCTTAAAAGAAGATTTATTTAAGAATAAAGAACACTACTCGGAGCTTTTTAAAAAATCAAAAATTAACTTTTCAGATAAAAAGCTGAAAAGTCTACACAAGCAACTGTTAGAAGTAAAAAAAATTGATTCACAGATTTATGATATAAGTATTATTGCTTTCAAAGACACTACTCCATTTTCTGTAATATCAGCTAATAGAAGTTATGGTACTATTGATGCTAAAAATTTTCCACACAACGTTTCTTTAAATGATTTTAAAGATGGTAAATTTGAGGGCTTAGCCATTTATTTAAGTGAGGAAGAAAGCCAAGTTGCCCCTACTATTTTTCCATTTAAAAATGAAAACGGTGAAACACTCTTTTCTTTACTTATAAGTATTGATAGTGACTCAGTTATTTCCATAGTAACGGAAGATATATTTGGAAATATAGTAGTTGTATTAATAATATTAGCCGTTTGTATTCTTGCTGTTTTGCTACTCACCAAAAGAATTGTGTCAAAAGAAAACAAAATCAAAGAAGAATTAAACAGTTCTAATCTTTTGTTATTTGAAAAAAACAGAGAAATAATTGCCAGTATATCTTATGCAAAGAGAATACAAGAAGCCTACTTACCTCCTTACGATGTTTTAAAACATTATTTCCCTGAATCATTTTTAATTTTTAAGCCTAAAGACATTGTTAGCGGTGACTTTTATTGGTTTTTTTCGCCTAAGGATAAAAGAGACAAGGTGATTTATCTAGCTGCTGCTGATTGTACAGGACATGGTGTTCCGGGAGCAATAATGAGTGTTATTTGTTGCGATGCTTTAAATGAAGCTGTAATCGATTTAGGAATTACGGAAACTAATTTAATATTAGACAAGGCCAGAGAATTGGTTATTCAAAATTTAAAAAGCTCCAAAGAAGGTAACCAAAAAGATGGGATGGATATTACGTTCTGTAAAATTGATAAAGAGAGCCAGACCATTGAGTTTAGCGCAGCCAACAATCCATTATGGCTAATCCGTAAAGGAGAAATACAAGAATTTAAAGCAGATAAACAACCGGTAGGTATTCATCATAAAATGGAGCCTTTTTCCAAAAGTCTAATAAACTATCAGCAAGGAGATATTATTTATCTGTCCAGCGATGGCTATGCTGACCAATTTGGCGGTGAGAAGAACAAAAAATTCAAATCGTCCAACATGAAAAAACTAATTCTTTCCCTTGCAAATGAAAATATGGATAAGCAAGGTGAAGTAATGAGTAATACATTTGAAGAGTGGAAAGGCGAAAATGAACAGATTGACGATGTTTGCGTTTTGGGAATTAAATTTTAGTTAAAAGACACAATACATCTACTTTTTCATGACCTATCAGTAAAACCTAAACAATTACTCTCTCCACCAAATTTTCACCAAAAGAATAAAGCAAATAAGCCAGTGAAGGCATTTCCTTAGTAATAATGAGGTTCGCCTTTTTTCCAATAGTAATACTTCCCACCTCATCTTGCAACTCCAAAGCATAAGAAGCATTAATCGTAGAAGCATTAATTACTTCTTCGGGTGTCATGTTTAAATGAATACAAGCCAATGAGTTTACAAAATTCATATTACCGGAAGGCGTAGAACCGGGATTATAATCGGTTGCTAAAGCGACTGCAACATTACTATCAATTAATTTACGTGCCGGAGAGTAAGGAATTTTTATAAAGAAAGAGCAAGAAGGTAATAAAGTGGCAATGGTATTAGATTTTTTTAATACCTCAACATCTTCATAACTGGTTACTTCCAAATGGTCAACGCTAAGCGCATTTTGTTCAACCGCCATTTCTATTCCACCAATACTGTTAAACTGGTTTACATGAATTTTTGCTTTCAATCCATGATTAGCTCCTGCTTCAAGAATTTGTTTTGTCTCTTCCACCGAAAAGTAATTGCTTTCACAAAACACATCTATATAATCGGCTAGTTTTTCACTTGAAATTACGGGTAACATTTCATTGATTATCAAATCAATATATCCTTTCCTGTTTTCTTTAAATTCTTTTGGAAAAGCATGCGCTCCTAAAAAAGTGGATTTGATGGGAATAGGAGAATTTTCTTTTAATCGCTTAATTACTCTAAGCATTTTCAGCTCAGCATCAACACTTAAACCGTACCCGCTTTTAATTTCAATGGCACCGGTTCCCATGCTAATCACTTGCTGTAATCGTTTATAAGTAGATTGATATAACTCGTCTTCACTCATACCGGCTAGCTTATTAGCTGAATTTAAAATTCCTCCTCCCTTAGCTGCTATTTCTTCATAGGTTAATCCTTTTATTCTATCCACAAATTCCTCTTCTCTAGTAGCCGCAAAAACCAAATGAGTGTGAGAATCTACCCATGCAGGTAATACATATTTACCTGAAGCATCAATAATTTCTAAATCTGTCCAATCAGATATTCCGCCCCAGTCTTCCATTAAACCATAGCCAACAATTACTCCATCCTCTGCTGCCAACCAAGCATTTTCTAATACAGGTAATTCAGCAAGAGCTTTCCCTCTCAACAACTCAGGAGTTTCTTCCCTCAACTGAACCAGACCTTTTATATTTTTGATAAGCAGCTTTTTCAATTCCTATCCTTTAATTGCTTTATGCGTATGTTCCAATACTCTAAAAGCTTTTTCAGTAGTTGAAGATTCAGCATAAGTTCTAAGCACAGGTTCTGTTCCTGAAGGACGAATCATCACCCACTCCTCATTATCAAAGTAAAACTTAAAGCCATCCGTAGTTTCAATATTCTTTACAGCATACTCTCCAAAAGCTTTATAACTTCCGGCTTCACAGTTTTTCATAATGCTTTGCTTCAAGGCTTCATCAATATGTAAGTCTATACGTTCAAACTTAAACTCACCTACTATATCATACACTCCTTGAATCAATTCTTCTAAGGTTTTACCGGATTTAGCCATGTATTCCCATATCGTCAAGCCCATCCAAATACCATCACGCTCGGGAATATGTCCTTTAATGGCTATTCCACCTGATTCTTCTCCGCCCAACAATACATCTTCTTCAAGCATAATTCCTGCTATGTGCTTAAATCCAATTTTGGTAACTTCATAATCTAATCCAAAATGTTCGCACAACTTCTTAGCCTTTGGGCTAACAGAAAAAGCAATAACTACCTTTCCGCTATATTTCTTCTCTTCTACCAAATACTTAATCAGTAAAAGAATGATATGGTGTGAATCCACAAAATTTCCTGAACTATCATATAATCCGATTCTATCGGCATCACCATCCGTAGCAAGACCACAATTAATCTCTCCTTCAGAAAGTCTTATCATATCAGAAAACTCCTGCAAGTTTCTATGGATTGGTTCAGGTGCAATTCCTTCAAAACCGGGATTTTCATCGCAATGCAAAAAAGTAATATCAGGAAACAGTTTACGCATAACCGATTGTCCGGCTCCGTACATGGCATCATAAGCCAGTTGCATTCCTGAGTTTTTAATGGCATCTAAGTCAAAGTTCTCTTTTACATGATTAATATATAACTCTTCTAAATTCGTATAAATTAATTCCTTTCCTTCATGAGATGATAAATCAATACCAGCCAAATCAACCGGATTTGAGTCAGGAATTAAATCTTCTACTGCTTGAATGTCTTTTGGCAAAAGCGGTCCTCCAAAACTTCCTTTCAGTTTAAACCCATTGTATGATGGTGGATTGTGTGAAGCAGTAATAACCACTCCTAATGAAGCATTGTTCTTTAGCGTGCCTAGCGACACCATTGGAGTAGTTACAAACCCTTTAGCTAAAAATACTTTTACTCCTTGCGAAATGAGAACCTTGGCAGTAGTCTCTGCAAATAGCTGTCCGGCAAAGCGGCAGTCATGCCCGATAACAACCGAAGGCTTCTCAAAATTTTTCTTTAGCCAGGTAGCCGTAGCATAAGAAACTCTGGCTACATTTTCTACGGTATAATCTTCAGCTATAATGGCTCTCCAGCCATCTGTTCCAAACTTAATCTTTGTCATGTTTTAAATTTTCAGGGTAAAGTTAGGTTTTTGTTTAAAACAAAAAATGTAAAAATTTTAGTATTTGCTAAAAAGCCACTTACTTTAGCTTTTTGTTAGCGAGCATTATATGGATGAATGGGAAAAAATAGAAAACGGCACCACTATTGGCACAAAAGGAAGTGAAGGTGGTATAATTATCATAGAGGAAATCTTAGATGGTGCTAGAATCTGTCTTGAAAAAGATGGATATACTGCTCCATATTCAATTACTATGGGGATTTCATATTTATTTTTTCACACTCATTTTTGTTCTTCTTTAGAAAAAGCTGAAAGTGATTATAAATGGTTCAAAAGTAAATTGGAAAAACTTCAAAACCTTGATATTAAAGATATTGATCAGCAAGATTCTTTACTTCAAGAAATCACAACATATGGTTATAATTAAAAACTTTCTACAACAAAAGCTATAGTACATTAAAAATGGAATCGAAACAAATAAATGAAATAATGAGTGAACCAAATAAATACTATTGTCCATGTTGCGGGTATGACACACTAATAGAAGAACCACCAGGCACATATAACATTTGCATAATATGTTGTTGGGAAGATGATCCAGTCCAATTTAACGAACCAAGCTATGAAGGTGGAGCAAATAGAGTATCACTAATCCAAGGACAAAAGAACTATGAAAAGTACGGTGCTTGTGAAAAAGATATGGTAAAAAACGCAACTCGTCCGACTAAGAAAAATAAGAGAACCCCTGACTGGAAAAAATATAAATAAAAATGCGCTACAAAACAACCAAACTTCAGGCAAGCTTATTAATTGAAATAAAATTACTTATAAATCCCTTTTTGATTTAACGAATCTCTGTACTGTCGCGCATAAACTAAATGCTCATCGTAAGTAGCGGCAAAATGGTGATAGCCGCTTAAATCGGCCTTAGCACACATAAACAGATAATTGTTTCGTTCATAGTTCAACACAGCATCAATACAATGAATAGAGGGCAATAAAATAGGACCCGGAGGTAAGCCTGTGTTTTTATAGGTATTGTAAGGTGAATCAATTTCTTTATGCGAATTTAATACTCTTCTGATAGAGAAGTTTCCAAGTGCAAAAATTAAAGTAGGGTCACTTTGCAAAGGCATTCCCTTTTTTAGTCTGTTAATGTACAAACCTGCAATGGTTGGCCACTCCTCTCTCCTTCTGGATTGTTCGCTTTGTACAATACTTGCCAATATTGTCACATCAGATTGTGACAAGCCTAACTTTTCAGCTTTAGCCACTCGCTTTTCATTCCAAAAGGTTTTATACTCTTTTGCCATTCGTTCTACAAACTGCTCGGCACTGGTGTTCCAGTAAAACTCATAAGTATTGGGCAAAAACATGGTAATAAACTTCTCTCGGCTAAACCCATACTCATTGGCAATATCTCTGCTATCAAGCATATCATAAAGTTCCTCTTCCGTAGCTTCAATATATTCGGCAACCTTTTTAGCTAGTTGGTCTTTAGTACGTACAGTATTAAAGGTAACTTTTACCGGCTTTTGCTCGCCCGAACGAAGCAAGTCAATCAACTCATCATTATTCATGTTTGCCTTTAACAAATACCTTCCGGGATGCACATGATTTTTATAGTTTTTTTGCTCCAGCATCCACTCAAACGTATTTTTATTAATGATGTAGCCTTTGTCATACAGTGAGTCGATTACCTGATCATAAGTAGAACCGGTATAGATATAAAAATAAGCTGTTGAACGCCCGCTTAAGTTTAGGTTAGTACTCTTTACTACATATTTATAGGCAAACCATCCGCCAAGCCCTGTAAGCACTATAAGACTGACAAGAATGATTAAAATAGTTCTAACCACTACCCGTTTTCCTCTGTTATTTTTCTTAG
>JAUHYR010000087.1 GCA_030426475.1 Bacteroidia bacterium | reverse complement strand
AGGAGATTTGATGTGCATTATCAATCGTCAAAAACAATTTATATTGATGACTATGCTCATCATCCAAGAGAAATACAAGCATTAATAAATTCGGTGAAGGAATTGTATCCGAATAAAAAAATAACAGGAATATTTCAGCCTCATTTATTTTCTCGCACAAGGGATTTTGCAGATGATTTTGCCGAAAGTTTATCGCTTTTAGATGAGTTGATTATGCTGGAAATATATCCTGCAAGAGAACAACCCATTCCCGGAGTAACTTCCTCATTTGTGCTTGAAAAAGTAGCAATTGACGACAAGCAAATTGTTCCAATGGAAAAGGTGTTAGAGTATATTAAAGAAAAAGAGTTTGAGGTGTTACTTACCATAGGTGCCGGAAATATTGACCAGTTGATTGACCCAATAAAAAATATGTTGCAGCTAGCGTATGAAGAAAATTAACTGGAAAAGCATATTAAATTATAGTGTGTGGACAGTTTTGTTAGCTTGTCTTTTCTTTCTTTTGGGCTTTGTCAGCAATCAGCAAGAGAATATTTATTGCTCATATAAAGACGTTAAAGTAAGTTTTAAAGATAAAACCGAGCATTATTTTATTGAAGAAAACGATGTGGTAAGTATTATTTTTCCGGACTCATCAAAAAAAATCAGAGCGATAGACATTAATCCACTTCAGCTGGAAAATAGAATAACAAGCCATCCTTCAGTAGAAAAATCACAAGTGTACATAACGATTGATGGAAAGATAAAAATCAATGTTTGGCAGAAAAAACCGATAGCCAGAATCTTTACAAAAAACGATAATTTCTACATAGATGAAAAAGGTTATTTGATGCCTGTTTCTGAGCAATATACGGCAAGAGTAGTCGTAGTTTCGGCTCCCATAAGATTAAATTATGCTAAACATTTTAGTACGGATTTTTCACAATTACCGAAAGATTCATCACTCAATTCATTTACCATTTTTCAGGTTTATCAGTTAGCGTCATTCATCAATAATGATAAGTTTTGGCGGGCACAAATTGAACAAATCGCTGTTAATAAACAGTTAGAGTTTGAGTTGATACCAAGGGTTGGAAATCATACCATTGTAGTTGGTGAATTAACTGATTTGGAAGAGAAGTTCGAAAAGTTGATGCTTTTTTACAACGAAGGACTTAGTAAAACAGGCTGGAACGAGTATCAGATAATTAATTTAAAGTTTAAAGATCAAGTAGTTTGCACTAAATAGAAAATAAATGAATGTTTCAAATGAAATAATTGTAGGTCTTGACATTGGTACAACAAAAATTGTTGCCATTGTAGGACGAATGAACGAATTTGGAAAACTTGAAATTCTTGGAATGGGACGCTCCGAGTCAATAGGCGTTACCAGAGGAGTTGTTTCAAATATCGAAAAGACAGTTCAATCAATTCAAACGGCTGTTCAGGAAGCTGAACAAAATTCGGGCGTAGAAATTAAAGTGGTAAATGTGGGTATTGCAGGTCAGCATATCAGAAGCCTACAACACAGAGCTGTTAAAATTCGTTCTGATTTAGAAAAAGAAATCAATCAAAAAGACATCAATGAGATGTTAGATGAGATGTACAAGTTGATGATGCTTCCGGGTGAAGAAATCATTCACGTATTACCTCAAGAATATATTGTGGATAACGAGCAAGGAATTAAAGACCCAATAGGTATGGCGGGTGTTAGATTAGAAGCCAATTGCCATATTATCACAGGTCAAGTGGCGGCAATAAAAAATATTTACAAGTGTGTAAACAAGGCCGGTTTAGAAGTTGAGGAATTAATTTTAGAACCGCTTGCATCTTCTGATTCTGTATTAAGTCATGAAGAAAAAGAGGCCGGAGTTGTTTTAGTAGATATTGGTGGTGGAACAACCGATGTAGCTATTTTCCAAGAAGGCATCATAAGGCATACTGCCGTAATTCCTTTTGGAGGAAATGTTGTAACCGATGATATTCGTCAGGGATGTAGCATTATTAAAGACCAGGCCGAAAAACTGAAAGTAAAATTTGGCTCTGCTTTATCAAGTGAAAGCCAAGAAGGTGCTATTGTTGCTATTCCCGGATTAAAAGGTCGTGAGCCTAAAGAAATTTCTGTGAAAAATTTAGCGCATATTATACAAGCCAGAATGGAAGAAATCATTGAGCATGTGTATTACGAAATAAAAAATTCAGGTTATCAAAATAAATTGATTGCAGGAATTGTTGTAACAGGTGGTGGAGCTCAACTAAGACACATTACACATTTGTTTGAATATAAAACAGGAATGTATGCTCGTATTGGATATCCGAATGAACATTTAGCCAAAGGTAACCCAGATTCTGTTACAAGCCCAATGTATGCAACGGGAGTTGGTTTAGTATTAAAAGGATACGATACGCTTAAAAAGCAAGCAGCAAGCGAGAAAAATACTGTTAGAACTCATTCTGAGAAAACCAAAAGCGGTTTCTTAGATAAAGTAATAGCAATGGGAAAAGGATTTTTTGAAGAAGACGAAATATAAATTTTAAATAAAAGGAGATAGTTATGCAATTTAACTTACCAAAAGATTTATCATCAATTATTAAAGTTATTGGTGTAGGTGGTGGCGGAAGTAATGCCGTTAATCACATGTATAAACAAGGTATTAAAGGCGTTGACTTTATTATCTGTAATACCGATAGACAAGCGTTAGATTTAAGCCCTGTGCCAACAAAAATTCAGTTGGGAACAACATTAACTGAAGGAAACGGAGCAGGCTCAATTCCTGAAGTAGGAAAAAATTCTGCGATTGAAAACATTGATGAAGTAAAAGAAATTTTATCCAAAAATACTAAGATGGTTTTCATCACTGCAGGAATGGGTGGCGGAACCGGAACAGGTGCAGCACCTGTAATTGCTAAGGGGGCAAAAGACTTGGGTATTCTTACTGTTGGTATAGTTACTATTCCTTTTTCGTTTGAAGGTAGAAGAAGATTACAGCAAGCTCAAATTGGTTTAGCAGAGATGAGAGATGCTGTTGATACCTTGCTGGTAATTTGTAATGACAGATTAAGAGAAATACACGGAAACCTTAAGTTTTCAGAATCTTTTGCGAAAGCGGATGATATTTTAACCACTGCCGCAAAAGGAATAGCTGAAATTATTACGGTAGCCGGATACATCAATGTTGACTTCATGGATGTTAAAACCGTAATGGAAAATGGCGGAACAGCAATCATGGGTTCTGCTACAGCTAACGGTGAAAACAGAGCCATTAAAGCAGCAACCAATGCATTATCTTCTCCATTATTAAACGATAATGATATTCATGGTGCGCAATATATTTTATTGAATGTTACGTCAGGAGATACCGAGCTTACCATGGATGAAATGGCTGAAATTACCGACTTCATACAAAATGAAGCAGGAAATACAGCTGATGTTATTTGGGGTAACGGAACGGATGAATCACTTGGAGATAAAATTTCGGTAACCGTTATTGCAACAGGCTTTGGAAACTCAGGAGAATCTCTTTCTAAAAAAGAACCTGAAAAAGTGGTGATGGATTTAGAAGATACCAAGCCATCTGAACCAACCATCATTAATACGGTGGAGGAGAAAGAAGAAGAAAAAAAGGAAGATGAAGTGGACCCAATGGAGCCGGTGTTAATTACAAAGGAAGAAACGGAAACAAAACCCCAATTTACCTTTGAGTTTGACGACATTAAAAAAACGGAAGAACCAAAAGATACCACTGAAAATAAAGAAGTAAAAAAGTTTGATTTATATCAAGATGATGAGCCGGAATTGGAGTTAGATAAAACTGAACTTGATAACTTAAAAAAGTCATCTCAGATAAATGCTGAAAGCGCCTCTTCTGATGATACTACTTCATCTGACATTTCTCAAGAAGAAATGATGAAAATATCTCAAGAGAGAATCATGAAATTGAAGTCGATTACGCAGAAGATGAAAAACCCTGGTGGATTGGCAGAGCTTGAAAATGAGCCGGCATTTAAAAGACGTAATATTGCTTTGGATTCTGTTCCTCACTCATCTGAAAACAATGTTTCAAAATACTCTCTTTCTGATGATGGTGAAGGCAGCCCTAAACTAAGAGACGACAATTCATTTCTTCATGATAATGTAGATTAAGTTTAAAACAAAACACTATAATATTTCAATCCTCTTAGCCTTTGGTTAAGGGGATTTTTTATTGAATTAAGTAATGGCGTATATTTGTATTATATAACCACTTCAAACGGAAGAAGTAAAGTGAAGAAGCTGGTGAAAACAAATTAGGCTTGAACCATATTCTAAAAATAGGATTTACAATATTCTTAACATTCATAAGTCTGCTGATGTACAGTCAGCAGACTTATTACAATAAGTCCTGGGACGTTCATGGTAGTGACTGGAAAGCAGATGTTCTGAAACATAAAGGATATTATTATACCGTAGGCGGAAGCACCTTTTATTCCGGCACACAATGGGTTTTTGGAATGACCATGGAGAAATTAGACTCTTTGGGAAACTCTGTGAAATATAAAGAAATCAGTGACACCTCTTTTGCCATTAATGCTAGCAATTACAGCTCATTAGTTGTTTCTCCTACAGGAAGCATATATAAGGTAGGGTATGGAAATATGTTCAAAAACAATAAGAAAATATTTTCCGCTTATTTATATAAAACCAATACCAATTTAGACAGTATCTTTTTTAAAACCTATCCACCCGATACAGGAAAAATAAGAGTTTTTGAAAATGCCATTTATTATGACCACCACATTTATGCCGTAGGCACGGATAGTATTTATGGCAAGTCTTATCAGATGATGTTGATGAAGTTAGACACCTTAGGTAATGTTGTCTGGGAAAAAAAATATATCTCTCCCGGTACGGGAATGGTAGGTACATGCTATGGTTATGAAATTTCAAAAACTGCTGATAATGGGTTTGTGTTATTTGGTCAGTATAATAAAAATATTACTTTATATAATTATGATTTAAGAGTATTAAAATTAGATAGTAATGGTACTCAGGAATGGGCAAAGATTGTTTATAAGATGCCTGTTGAATCAGGAAGTAACGATCCATCATTGCCTTCATTTGTTTTAGGAACATCAGATGGCAATATATTGGTTGGAGCCGAAATGCCGGAAACCCGATTTTATATGAAGTTAAATCTGTTGAAATTCGACTTGCAGGGTAATCAATTATGGCGTAGAAAATATGGATTCATTGGGGATAGTCAATTAATGTATATTACTGATGCAATAGAAGATAAATATGGAAACTATGATATATTAATTAATGAATCCTTTTTAAACAGTCATTTACTTAAAGTAAGTCCTTCTGGGGACAGTTTACGAATGACAGGTTTTGGAATATGGGGAAATAGAGCTTTAAGTAGTGTTAACAGTAATCCGTCTTTTGGAAATAGTCTTGTTAAGGAAGATGATGGCGGATATACTGTTGTTGGAAGTTATATTGTAGCCGGAACTTTACATGATAATTGGATAGCACGTATAGACAGTAATGGCTGTAATATGCATGGTACACCTTATAATGTTACCGCAACACCCATACAATATAATGGTAAATCAGCCATGAAAATAGAGTGGCAGGATAGTATTGTAAATCCAAGTAGAAAATATTCTATTGAAGTTCGTGCAGTTTTTACAGACGCTTATACACAAGGGTATTATGGCAAAAATAACTTTGGTTTAGTATCCGGATATAGCTATATAGATACCGCTGTTTATATTATAGATACTATTCCAAACATTAAAATTCACTCTTACCGTGTAAGAGCAGTAGATAGTATTACCAATAATGTTTCTTGTGCCAGTGAAATGGCTTATATTTTAAATATTTCGGAAAATAAGGAGTTACAAGAGATAGAAGCAAAATTTTATCCCAATCCCGCAAAAGAATTCTTTTTCGTAGAAATTCTAAATCCTGAAAAGGAGCAAATTACGCTTACTATGCACAACCTTTTAGGAGAACAAATTAAAACGCAACAATTTTCAGCTGGTTATCTAAAAGAGCAAATAAATACGAAACATTTATCTAAAGGTATTTATATTGTTTCCCTCCAAAGTCAAAGCGGAAAGCTTTTAAAGCAGAGTAAGGTAGTGGTGCAGTAGGTAATTAGTAAACTAGCTAAAATCTTTTACTTTTGCTTAGTTTTATATTTTAATCTATTTCCTTATGGCGTTATCGGATACTATCAATGCTGAAATTAAGGCAGCTATGCTTGCCAAAGACCAGGCTAAATTAGCTGCTTTACGTGCGGTTAAATCTGCTTTATTGCTGGCTCAAACAGAATCTTCCAATAAAGAAGTTTCAGAAGCGGAAGAAATGAAAATGCTCCAAAAGTTAGTGAAGCAACGTAATGATGCGGCTGCTATTTACCGAGAACAAAACAGAGAAGATTTGGCTAAAGATGAGGAACAACAAGCAGAAGTAATTGCTTCTTTTTTGCCTAAACAAATGTCGGAAGATGAAATAAAACAAGCGGTAGAAAAGATTATTGCAGATACCGGAGCTTCTTCTATGGCAGATATGGGAAAGGTAATGGGGATAGCTTCAAAACAACTAGCCGGTAAAGCAGACGGGAAAGTAATTTCTACTATTGTTAAAAGTTTGTTGGGGTAATTTATTCTTTAAATCCAACCAAAATACTTAAGCATCCTGAGGGAAGAATATCACCTACCATTTCATAGTTAACAGATTCTATTCTGATGATTAGCTGCTGAGAGTTTTCTACTTTAAAATCGAAATAGCTTTTGTATTCTTTTTTGGCGTTATCAAACAATACTTTTTTGTTTTTGTCTAAAACCTGAAAGTGGATATCACCTAATAAATCACTGCCTTTTACTAATATTCTGTAGGTTTTTCCGGCAGAAAAGCTTAGTTCAACATCAATGGCTTCTCCAGCAAATACGGTTCCTGCGGTAAGTTGTCCGTTATGTACAAATGGTTTTAAATCGGGTAAACAATGTTTTTTAGTAAAACTCTTACATTGCGAATAGGATGAAACAGAAAGTATAATAGTAAAAATGGCACCTAATAAAAACTTCATCATCATGTAGTTTATTTAATAAAGTCAGCTCTAATTTTAATTACGGCTGCTCTTAATTCAAGTATAGATTCTTTGGTAAATTCCACATTGCTTCCACCTCCAATAGTGGTTACGCCTTCGCTTTCTTCGGTAGAAACACTTGTTTCTTTGTTTTCCATTTTTATGGCATTAAAGTGTTGGTCAAGGTCTGATAAGACTATTTTAATGTCGGTGATAGCATTATCATTCGGAAAAGTATTTAAAAGGCTGTTTAAGTTTTCATAAGAAAGTTTTTGCTCTGCAATGGTTTTAGCTACTGCTTCATCGTAATTACTTTCTAACGGATAAGAACCTAAGTAAAGCCCTTCTATCCAACCTCCAGCTAAAATTAAAGCGGCAATATTTTCTCTGTGATTTTCTTTTAAAAATCCATCTGTTTCTAAATAAACTTCAGAAATAATCTGCATTAAAGAATCTCTGTTGTTACTGTTTCTTTCTAATCTTTCATAGATACTTGCATCAAAAACGGTTGAAAGCCCAAGATTATCTGCTACTTTGTACAGGCATTCTAAGTAAAAAAGCGCATCTTGAGATTGCTCATATATACCTGCATAACTTAAATCGGCCGCATACACGCCAAAGTTGATGGCTTGTTTGTATGAAGTTGAATAGTTGTTCACCTTAGTAATGTCGTGCATTATTTTAGGGTTGTAAGTAACACCCGCTTTTTGCAGAATAGAAGAAGTTTCTAACGGTGAAGGAATAGAATAAAATACACTTTTAGCTTTTCCTATTCTTTCAAACGATTCGGAATAGGTTTCAGGGTCTTCTGTTTGGTTTTCAGGAGTTTCTTCTTCGTTTGTGCAGCTTATTAAAGCTATTGATATAGTTAAAGCAGTAAATATTTTTTTCATAATCTTAGATTAATAGCATAAAAATAGTGAAAATATTTTAGTGGGCTTCTAGCCAATTGTTACCAAATCCTGATTCTACTGTTAACGGAACATCCATCTTTACGGCATGTTCCATGTTTTCTGTAACCACTTTTTTTACCACATCTTTTTCGGTGTGGTGTACATCAAACAACAACTCATCATGTACCTGCAACAACATTTTACTTTTGAATTGTTGTTTTTCAAATTCCTTATGAATGTTAATCATGGCAATTTTAATAATGTCGGCAGCCGAGCCTTGAATGGGCGCATTAATAGCATTTCGTTCTGCATAACCTCTAACTACTGCGTTAGCCGAATTGATATCGTTTAAATATCGTCTTCTTTTCATAATGGTTTCTACATATCCATGCTTTCTGGCAAACTCAATATTATCATGCATGTATTGATTGATTTTTGGATATTTTGAAAAATAACTTTCTATTATTTCTTTGGCTTCGGTACGTGAAATGTTTATCCTCTCGGCTAACCCAAATGCAGATATGCCGTAAATAATCCCAAAGTTGACCATCTTGGCATTGCTACGCATTTCTCTTGTTACTTCATTTAAAGGAACATCAAATACTTTTGCAGCAGTTGCGGCATGAATGTCTTGTCCGCTATTAAAAGCTTCTATCATGCCTTCGTCATGACTTAAAGCAGCTATAATTCTTAGCTCTATCTGTGAGTAGTCAGCAGAAAGGATAGTGTAATCTTCATTTCTTGGAATGAAAGCTTTTCTTATTTCCCTTCCTTTTTCAGTACGAATAGGAATGTTTTGAAGGTTGGGATTGTTGGAGCTCAACCTACCTGTGGCGGCTACTGTTTGCATAAAAGTAGTATGCAGTCTGCCAGTTTGTTTATTTACCAGTTCAGGAAGTGTATCTACATAAGTAGATTTTAATTTTTTAAGTGAACGATAGTCTAAAATTTTAGGAACGATTTCATGTTTGTTTACAATTTTAGACAACACATCTTCACCTGTAGAATACTGTCCCGTTTTCGTTTTTTTGGCTTTTTCTACAATTTTTAATTTATCAAAAAGAATGTCTCCAAGCTGCTTTGGTGAATCAATATTGAACTCTTCTCCCGCCAACTCAATAATTCCTTTTTCTAATTCTGTAATTTCTTGTAATAACTCTTTGCTAAAATCATGTAAGGTTTCAGAATCTAATCGAATGCCTTCAAATTCCATGTCGGCTAATACTTTTATTAGCGGAGCTTCAATGGTATTATATAGTTCGGTTAGTTTGTTTTCTTCTAGTTCTTTTTTCAAAATGGCTTTTAAACGGAAAGTAATGTCGGCATCTTCTGCAGCATAATCTTTCACAAGGTCTATGCTTACATCTTTCATGTTTCCCTGCTTTTTACCTTTTTTGCCAATTAGATTTTCAATTGGGATGGGTTTATAGGCAAGGTAATATTCCGAAAGAATATCCATTTTATGTTTCATGTCCGGCTGCACTAAGTAGTGAGCAAGCATGGTATCAAATATTCTTCCTTTAACATCTAGTCCGTATTTTTTTAGAATAAGGAAATCATACTTAAAGTTGTGTGCTATTTTCTCTATTTTTTCATCAAGAAAAACGCGTTCAAACTCTTTTAAAACTTGTTTGATTTCTTCTTCTTTTTCAGGCATGCTAACATAATAGGCTTCTGTTTCTTTAAAGGAAATAGCTAAGCCTAAAATTTGTGCTTCAAATATGTCTAACGCTGTGGTTTCAGTATCAAAACAAAAAGATGTTTGTTTAGAAAGCTCGTCAATTAATTTTGCTCTTTTTTCAGCAGTATCAACTAAAGTATAAGTATGCTCAGAGTTTTCTATTGTTTTGATTTCAACCGGTTCTTTTTCTTCTTCAGCTTCTTCTGTGTTAGATTGGCCAAAAATATCTAGCTGTCCTTTGTCATCTTTTACCGTTACGGTTATTTCTTCTTTTAGTACTCTTTTTGCAAGTGTTCTAAACTCTAACTCTGTAAAAACTTCTGTAATTTTTTCTTTGTCAGGTTCCTCAAGTTCTAAGGCTTTTGGGTCAAATTCTATGGGGCAATCTAAAATAATGGTGGCCAATTTTTTAGATAATAAACCTTGTTCGGCAAAATTGATAACATTTTCTTGTTGCTTTCCTTTTAATTGGTCTGCATTTTCAATTACACCTTCTACGCTATGAAATTGCTTGATTAGTTTTTTTGCTGTTACTTCTCCAATTCCGGGAATTCCGGGAATATTATCCACTTTGTCTCCCATTAAACCTAAAATATCTATTACCTGAAGCGGAGAGGTTACTTCAAATTTTTCACAAACTTCTTTTATGCCCATTACTTCGGCAGGCTTTCCTGAACGAGCGGGTTTATAAATAAAAATGTTTTCACTTACTAATTGTCCAAAGTCTTTATCAGGAGTCATCATGTAAGTTATATATCCTTCTTTTTCGGCCTTTTTAGCCAGTGTCCCGATTAAATCATCTGCTTCATAGCCTTCTGAAATGATAATGGGAATGTTAAAGGCTTCAATAATTCTTTTAATGTAGGGAATGGCACTTTTAATGTCTTCCGGCATTTCTTCTCTGTTTGCCTTATAATCAGAGTATTCTATTTCTCTGTTGGTAGCTGCGGGAGCATCAAAAACAACCGCAATATGACTTGGTTTTTCTTTTTCTAAAACTTCTAATAAAGTATTGGTAAATCCAAGTGCAGCAGAAGTATTTAAGCCTTTTGAATTATATCTTTGATTGTTTCCAAATGCAAAGTAGGCTCTGTAAATTAGTGCGAAGGCATCAAGAAGAAAAAGTTTTTTATTGTGGCTCATCTGTGTAGTTATAGTTAGCGTCTTTGTATATTTTATATATGACTACTTCTCCAACGGCTTGAAGTGTTTTTTTATCAATCTTATCCATTGTGTCAGAATGTTTATGATGATGAACAAAGTAGTCAGATCTATCAGGTTCATAATGAACGATGTCAATAGCAGGTATTTTAGCTATAGTGTTTACATATAAATGGTCATCGGTGGTTGCAGATGTGGCACGATTTAAAAAGTAATTGGAATAACCTAGTTTAGCTGCAATAGTCCACACTTCATTTAATAATTCAGGTGCATAATTTCGTGAAGTCCCTTCTAAAGGAAATTGCGCTTCTTTTGCACCGACCATGTCAAGTAAAATTCCGTATTTAGGTTTTATATCATTTGGGTTTAGGTTTTTTGCCCAAAATTGTGTGCCCAAACACCAAGAGTCTTCCATATTTGTCATTGAGCCGTAAGGTGCACCATAATCTTCGGCATCAAAAAATATTATGTCAACACCAATATCCGGTTTATTAATACTTAATTGTCTGGCAATTTCTAATAACACGCCTACACCGGAAGCACCGTCATTAGCTCCGTCAATAGGAGTATTTTTATTTTCTATATCTCTGTCTGCAAAAGGTCGAGTGTCCCAGTGAGCAAAAAGCAATACTCTGTTTTTATGTGTGGGATTATATTTTCCAA
>JAUHYR010000086.1 GCA_030426475.1 Bacteroidia bacterium | reverse complement strand
TGTTCATATCTTGAATATCATCTGAAAAAGCAGCATTAATATACATATTGTTATAAGTAGCCGTAGATGGTAAAGGTTCTATAAATTTTATTTTACCTGCTCCGCTTTTGAAGTCGCCTAATTCTACCGGAACTATATACAGCGCATCGGTATAGGTTAGCTCTGAGGGAATATAGTTATATCTTGCAAATGCATCTGTAGGAGATATATGCACTTTTAGAGTTGGCAGATAAATTAAATACTCATCTAAAAAAAAGTATGCTTCAAAGTTCTTATCAAAAGTATCTTCATACCTATCACAGGTTAATACTAAATGGTGTTCCAAATCGATTAGTGTAAATAATGCTGCGTACATTTTAACCATACCGGCTTCATTACAAAATTTATTTGCTTTGATAAAATCAATTTTATTTAATCCTTGCATGGATGACTTAATAACCGTAAAAGTCTTTTTAAGGTGGTTCTCGATTTTTCTAACCTTTTGTTCTTCAGAGTCCCCTTTTTCAATTTTCACATCTTTTAAAATGGCTTTAGCTGCCTTAAGTTCAGATTTAGATACTTGGTTATATGTTTGATCATATAGAAGCTCAGAAATGATTCCGTAATTAATTATGTTGGATTTATTTTGATAGGAATTTCTATCTAGCTTATACACCACTCTCATTAAGTTTGAGGTATAAGCTGCAAAAGGTTCTTCGTCAACCCCAGGAATAGAGTCTAAAAAAACGCTGAGTGTATTTTGTCCGTACTCATTGGTATCAGCTTTTAAATCAGGCAGTCCGTTATAACTAATTGAGGTAAAAAATAAGTTTTTAGGTGATGTAATAGAAAAACCAACATTCTTTTTTAAAATACCAGACTGCATATACTTTGAGGCACCCGTGTATCCCGGAGTAGTTTTTAGTACATAATAGTATTCTATTTCATTTCCTATTTCAATTCCATCTATTGCAAAATACCTATAGTTTTTATTGGTTTCTTCATCTTTAGATTCTTTAATGTCTTTTTTATCTAACTCTTTAACTTTTCCATCTTTTGAAATTACTCTTGCTTTTTCTTGAATAACTTCTGAGCCCTCACCAATAGGTATATATATTTTATTGTTTGACTCAATAGCATCATTAGAATTTACTTTAATAATATTATGAAAAAGTTTGTACTCATTTAATGCTCCCAAGTCATCATAAAAAAATTCTAATTCTGTATTTTGCTTTAAAATAATTTCAGAGTCTTTCATTTCATCTTGTGATAAATTGTGGAATACAGGTTTTTCTTCCCAAGTATATTTATCTAGCTGAGTAGGATTTTTTTGTGAGAAAAGGCAGGTTGTATTAGCTATAAAAAGAAATAAAAATATTGCGTTAATAGTTTTCATGAGTTATATTTTTTTAAGAATGACAACTTCTCTGTATGCCTTATTTAGTTTATCAATCATTTTATTCCAACTGTCAAAATCCTTTTTTTCTAAAAGTAATACATTTACTTTTATTTTTTGTTCTAATGTGATAGAATTTTCAGTCTGAATGTAAGTTATTTTAAATTCAAAGTCAGGAGATGTGTAGCTCGTATTTTGAGGAACAAAACTCACCTTAAAACCATCAGGAATATTTAGTTTTACGGAGTTTGAAAAGCTTACATTAAAGATATTTTCATATACATTTTGGCGATCTGATTTAATTTTATCATTAGAATATAAATTGTCCAGGTTAAGATTAATATATATTTCATCGTCATTGCGTTTAACGTAATCTTCAATGTTGAATTTATAATTTATAATTAGTGCTTTATCTCTGTCTTTTAAATTTACCTCTGAAATACTATCTAATATGAATTTATTGCTACCCTTGTTGAAAAACCCTCTCAATGATTTTATTTTGTCTTTCTCATTAAGTCCGTCTAATCTGGAAGTTAAATAGGTTTTATAGTACCCCTCATATTTAGATTCTCCTTTGCCTAAAATTTTGGTTTCATTAAGTGTTAACTCTACCTTGTCTGATATTCTGTTGACAGAGGCATCTACTACCGGAACGGTTACCAGTTTATAACTATTGTCACTAATATTTACCAGTGCTTCTTTTCCTTGGATAAAAGAAGATGGCAACCCAATAGGTAAAGTATTAGAAGTTGCGTCTAAAAAGTAAAATTCACCCTCATATTCAAAGCTGGCAATCATATGATTGTCTGTGGACGGAGTTGGTAGTTCTGTATAAGTGTATGGTATTTCTCTTGTTCCAATCCAAGTATGGTATGCTTTAACATTTGCTCTTTTTGCCATCTGTACAATCAAATTTGCCATATCTTTACAATCTCCGTAACGTTTCTCACAAACTTGTGCAGAGCTTCTAGGCACAAAGCCTCCATATCCTTCTTCAATGGCAATATATTTTATATTATCTTGTACCCAATAATATATTTTTCGCATTTTCTCATAATCATTTTCTTCTTCTTTAGTTATGGAATCTACAATTTTATTCAATTCTTCGTTTTCTTCTTTCTCTATATTACTAACTAGTGAGTTATACCATTTATGAAGGTCAGCAACATCATTAATTACTGATTTATTTTTTCCGGATTTGGATATATAGTTTTTAATATATACATGCATGTGAGGCAGGAAGTATCTGTAGTTTGGAGATAATTCTTCATTTTTAACAGACTTTATATTCTTGCGAGTCCAGGTGTAGGTAATCTTTCCTTTTTTTTCTGATATAGAGTAATTTAAACTGTCTTTCGAGATGTTAAAATATTTCTCTTGAATTTGAATGTCTTTGTCACATGTAATTTTTAGCTCAACTACATCAAGAGGGGTGAAATCGGCAAATATAGTATAGGGTATAAACCTAGGCTGTTTTATATTTTTTTTATATTCAAGAATTGTTTTGCTTCCTTTTACCAATGAAGGAAAATAAAAATTTATTGATTTCACGTCATCGCTAAATACTGATGTTTCAAGTTCATCCTTTGTAATAAAATCTTTTACTTTAACATCTTTGTATTTTCCAGAAACGGGTACTACACTTTTTGCAGATATATCAAAAACATCAACAAAGGAATTAAAATAGATAGATTCAGAAGCATAAATACCCGCATTATCTGTAAGTATTAATCGCTCTTCATAAACTGTTTGTATGATTTGAAGGGAATCTCCCTGTTTTGAAATATCAATAAACTCTTTTCTACTTAATATCACACTTTTTTCGCCCGGGTACTTTTTTTGAAATTTTTCTAATTCAATTTCAGGTTGCGAAATAGCAACCGAAGTATAAATAAGGGTATAGAGAAAACATAAATTCTTTACTAAAACTCTCATAGGTTAATTAGAAGTTTCGGAAACAGGTCTTCCGCTATAATAAATTTTAGTTGTAGTAACTTTTCCTGTTTCGTTATAAAATTTTGATTCTCCATGAAGTTTACCTAGCTTATAGTTTAACTCCTTTTTTAATTTTCCTGAAGGGTAATAGTACTTACAAACCCCATCAAGTTCACCATAATAGTAGTTTTCATGAGATTTTAGGGTATTATTGGAATAATAGGTTTTACCCTCTCCGTGATAATCACCATCTATATATGTATAGTCTTCCCAAACATTACCGTTTGGATAATACTCCATATATTTTCCTTGTAGCCAGCCATTTTTTCTGTCAATTTCAATTGCTTTTTTTCCGTTTTTATAATAAGCCGTTACTTTTCCGGTTTCATTCTTTAAAGGGATTAGCTCTACTTCTTTGCCTTCTTTATTATGGTATGAATATCCTATCAATTGATTGTAATGATATACTCTTATATACTGCAATTCACCATTGATGGCATAATAGTACTGTGGGCCATGTCTCATATCATCAACGTAATTATTTTTTCTGGAAATTTTTCCATCAGCAAAATAATATGTGCTTTCTCCATCTTTTAAACCATATTGATAGTTAATAAAATAATTTAGGGAGCCATCTTCTCTGTAATAATTCCACTTACCTACTTTTTCTTCATAGAAATATTCGCCTTCGGTTTCTTTTTTACCGTTTTCGTAATACCAAACCCACTTTCCATGTTTTTTATTATTAAAATATTCTGCTTCATTTTCTGTTTTTCCTGACGGATAATAAAAGTTAAATTTTCCGTGTGCATTTCCACTAACGTAATTTCCTTTAAGCCTGACTTCACCTCCATAATGATGGTCTAAATAAGCACTTGTACCATGTTTTAAGTCAACAACCTCTCTAACTTTTACTCCTGAAGTATCATATAATAAGTTTTTCACTTCTATTCCGTATTCGTAATAGGATTCTTTAACTAATTTTTTATCTACTGAATAGTATTCTTGCCAGCCTTGTAAAAAACCATCTTTATAATAGTTGATAGATTCTAGAGAACCATCAAGAAAGTAAAATCTCCATTCTCCTTCCATTGCCCCATCTTTATAATATCCATGAGTTTGCAGAGTATTGTTAGAATAGTATTCTTCATAATAGCCATTCTTCCGATTATCAGAATAATTGACTTTGTAGTATATATTCCCATTATTAAAATAAGAAGTAAGAATACCTTCTAGTTTTCCGGCTTTATAGTTTTCTTCTGAATCTAAAAAATTATTTTCATCATAGTATTTCCATAATCCTTCTTTTTCTCCGGCAATATATTTTCCTTCATATTTTTTTGTTCCATCAGGGTAAATACCAGTTAACTCTATTTGATTTCTCTTTTTGGCGAATTGAGCGTCCACCTCACCTTTTTTATTATAATATCTACAAGCAATTATGTCGCCTTTTTGATAATCAAGCTCGTAATATAGTTTTCCATCTCTGTCATACTCTTTCCTAGTACCATTATTCTTTCCATTTTCATCATAAGTTGCAACAACGTTTAACGTTCCGTCAGAAAAATAGGCTTTTGTTGTACCCACTACAACGTTATTTTTCGCAGTTCCTTCTGAGGCAATTTTTCCGTTTATATAATATTCTTTATAGTCTCCTTCAAGATTATCATTTACATAATTTTCTTCGGAGTTAATTTGTCCGGTATTAAAATACTTTTTAAAGCTTCCATTCTTTTTACCGTCTTTTACTTGTACATCAAGATAAACTTGCCCATTGTAGTGGTATTCCTTAAAATCCCCTGTTAAAATATCATCACTAAAGTTCTTAGTGTATTCTTTTAATCCAATAGCATAATACACATCTTGCTGTCCTGACAGCTTATCATCTTTAAATTTTGAAACTTTAGCTAATTCTCCCGAACGATAATAATCTTTTACTTCTCCTTGCAATAATCCATTAACATATGTGCCTTCACGTGCAAGGACTCCATTTTCATAATAGGTTTTAAAAACTCCATCTAATTCATCGTTTTTATAGGAAAGATCATATTTAGGTAGAGTATTTTCATAAAAGAAACTCCATGTTCCTTTTCTTTTGCCTGACTCATCAAAATAGCCAACAGTTGTAAGCACAGTGTTTTTATTGCTGTACATATTCCAAGTACCTTCGTAAAGGTTGGTTGAAGTTTTATTTCCTATTGTTTCCAGAGTAGTATTATTGTAAAATCTAAATTGATATTCTCCCTCTTTTCCGTTTACTATTACTTTCTTTTTATTATGGAGCTCCCACCAGGCTGTTCCGCCCCATGAGGAAAAGGCTTTTATCTTTGATATGTTTTTTTCTAACTGGCTTACTAAATTTTCATTTGTGGAGCTTGCCAGCATATAGTAGGAATATCCTTCAAACATTCCTTCGTCATAAAGTTTTTTCCAAAATGGAACATAAAACTGCATCCAAAAACCCTTATCATTCTCGTCATATTGCAATTTTTCAAGTAGCAGAAAGGTCTGCTTTGTGATAGGGTAAGTAAGCTTACTTTGTATTTTATATTTCTTCCCTAACGCTATTCCGTTATTAATAATGAGTTCTATGTCAGAAAAGTCATCACCGGACTCACTAAAGGTAATGCCTCTATTTTTTAATTCAGGCTTACTGGCTACTATAGAGTTAAAATATTCTACAACGGATGCTGCTCGGGAACTTGCGGGCTCTACCAATAAAAAAGTTGAAAGCGAAAGGATTGCTTGAGCTATTTTGCCGTCTTCTGCACTCAATACCCCCAATCGAAGGTGCGCTTTAGGGTGGTTCGGAAAATAATAAAGTACATTCTTATATGTCTCAACGGCTTTATCAAATTCTTCCATTTTTTCATAGGTAGCTCCTTTGTTGTATATTAAGCTAGATGAGTAAGGAAACATTTTTAAGCCACTATCAATTATAGCAATAGATTCTTCATTTCGGTCTAGCCTAGATAAAGCAATAGAGTAATTTGTATAAACATTTGGGTCAGGCGTTCCGTATTCAAATGCTGCAAGAGCTTTTTTAGCTGTTTCTACCGCTTCTTCATATTTTTCTAACTTTACATAGGCAACAATTTTTTCATTAAGCGCAGCTATATATAAGCTATCGTTTCTATTTATCTTAGAGTATTCATCAATAGCTTCTTCATATTTTTCATCCACATAATATTCAATTGCCGTTTTAAAAATAGTTTTTGATGAGGTAGAATCAATCTTAAAAGTTTGCGAATAGGAATAAAATACGACTATAAATGCTCCGATGAGCAAAATAAAATGTTTTTTCATAATTAGGTTTTAACCGAATAAAAATAGATAATAATTTAAGTTTGGTAAAAATTAATTGATAAATTTATTTTTCCAATCTGTTGAGCTAAGATTGACACCAAAGCTCATTCCTACAAAAGTTACTACCCCAAAACTAAATATGAATACATGAAGAGAAATGTAAAATCTTTTTAAAATAGTTAAGTCAAACGGTAATAAAAAAGCTATTAAAAGACAAAACGATAAAATAGTAACGAATAGCGTTTGAAAATTTCTCAATGGGAAATAGATAAACTTTTTATACCAAGCCATATCATTTCCCCAACTGGCCATTAAATAATACTTTCCATTTGATAAGGGAACAAACAAAAGAGGATCGGCATTAGGATCTTTCAAATTAAATTTAGATTTTGGAGCGACTAACTTAAATTTATCTAAGCTGCAATTATATTCTTTTTCAAACCCTTTTATTCTTAAAACAACTTCATACGGAAGCTCTTCTTTATATAAATTGCTATCTAAAAACCGTAAACGATAATTTATGCAAATAGCTTTAATTTCTTCTTCAGAGAATATGTTTTCTGAATTCAAGTCATCCACATCAATCATCAAAACATTCGCACCAGCAGTTTTAAATGATTCTTCAATCCTCTTTTCGTGAAGAAAATCTTGTTCTATAATTTGGTTGGCTTCATTAAGTAGTTGAGAAAAATCAGGTTTTCTCTTACTTCTTTCCTTAATCAATTCTTTCTTTATGCTAATCTTACTAAACATTAAGTACAAAATTAAACATACTTTTTTAAAGTTTCTTTTATCTGAATTAAATACGAAGTTCCAAACAAATTTAAATGAACTAATAATGGATAAAGATTAGCAATTTGAACAGCATCTTGCCAATTGCTTTCGAATTTATACTCAGATTGATAACCTTCATAAAATTCATTTGGAAACCCTCCAAACAATTTAGTCATTCCTAAATCCATTAGTCGATGACCATAATATACGGCAGGATCGTAAATTAGCGCATTACCTTCTTCATTAAACATAAAGTTTCCACTCCATAAATCACCATGCAATAAAGAAGGTTTTTCGAATGGGAAAAAATCGTTTAATTTTAAGTACAATCTTTCAAGGTTACTAACAGTTTGTTTATCTATGCTAGAACTATCAAACGCCATTTTAGCTAGGTAACCAATTCGATATTCAATAAAAAAATCTATCCAATTATCCGTAAAATGATTTACTTGTTTTAAGCTACCGATATAGTTGTCATATTCTAATCCATACTTTTCTGAGGAATGATTATGCAACAGAGCTGTCTTTCTGCCAAAATTGAAAAACGAATCTACCTTAGGATTTCCTTCATTTATCCACTCTAGTAATAAATATGAATTTTCTTCAACATCAAAAGTATCTATAACTTCAGGAATTATTACCGAAGAATTATTTCGCAGCAATTGAAGCCCTTTTTCTTCAAGCTGAAACATTTCAGGATACTTTTTTAGGTTATTCTTTTTTAAAAAGAACTTACCCTTTTTTGTTTTCAACATGAAAGCTTTATTGATAGAACCACCATGAACAGGATTAACAGATAATACTGAATCAGAAATAACTTTTTCAATGTTTAATAATTCGTTTTTGTTCAGCATTTATTACAAAATAAACCATTATTGGTATATCCACAATAAAACCGGCTTAGATGACTTTGACAATTTATCATCAAGCAGTTTCATAAAATTATTTGAAACAGCCGGACATCCCCAGCTCTCAGGAGAACCGTTTGGATATATTTCTTCGTCTGAAACTGCATCCCAGGAATGCAAGACAATAAAACGTTTGTACGCATTATTATTCGTTTTTTCCAAACCATGTAGCTTATAATTGATGTGTATGCCCCAATTGCTATAACCCCTCACTCCTATTTTATATTTTCCAATAGAGGAACAATGACTATCAGGAGTATTGC
Organism: Bacteroidia bacterium; assembly: GCA_030426475.1. GTDB lineage: Bacteria > Bacteroidota > Bacteroidia > Flavobacteriales_E > Vicingaceae > CALALS01. The sequence goes on along the minus strand of JAUHYR010000086.1, from coordinate 2,943 downwards.
TAAAAACAGGTTTGGAAGCCGTTGTTTCATCCGCCCAATCTCCTTTACAGCAACCATGTGTGCAAATAGCTTTTTCAATTATTGAATCTTTCTTAAAGTCCCAAATAAATAATCGCTTTTTCCCGGAATGGATATTCATATCCACTAAAATACAATAATCCGTATTTAGACCATTTGTTTTACAAAACCCGATTGCTTGTTCTGCTTTTAAGTTTGTTTTAGAGAATATAATTGAATCTTCATTTATTTCGGAAAAGTGAGCACTAACACAAGATTTACCGGAAATAATGAATAAAACAAAGATTGAAGCACAGCCAAAGAGAATAAAGGTTAACCAATAAAGTCGTTTCATAGTAATAAGTTTTTAAAGAAAACGAACGACTATTTTTTCTTAGTATATTTTAATGAGAAGTTTTAACAGAATTTAACTTATCAAGAATTTTATCCGCAACCCCTACTCTATCTTTAATATAATTTTCGGCATTCACCGAAGCCAATTGATAGACTTCTTTATTATCAAGCAAAGTTTCAAAAACAGACTTTAAATCTTTTTTATTCATTACTGAAAATGCCGAGCCTTGCTGAATTAAATCAATAGCCTCCGGAAAGTTTTGATATTCTGGGCCAAAAACAACTGGCAAACCAAATGCACATGCTTCTAATATATTATGCAGTTTTTTGTGAAAAGCTCCTCCTATGTAAGCAATATTGGCATACTGATAAATTTGAGAAAGCATACCGATATTATCAATAATCAAAACATGAGCATTGTTTTCATCTCTCAAATTCGAATATCTAACATGAGTAACTTTTAGCTTGTTTTCTATTTCTGACAGATGAGTTTCATTTATTTCATGCGGTGCTATTATAAACTTAATGCTAGCTGAAAATTCATTTATCACCGGGAGTAAATATTCTTCATCATCTTGCCAAGTACTACCACAAACGACTACCTTGTTATCTAAACAAAATTTCTCAATATCACTATACTTTTTAGCATTTTGAACTGTCTCAGAAACTCTGTCAAACCTTGTGTCACCTGATACAGTTTGATTTTCAAAACCAAGCAATTTCAAATTATCAGAAGAATTTTTGTCTTGCAAAAAGAAAAAAGTAAACGCAGTTAGTTGTTTTTTAAACCATACGCCATACCATTTAAAAAATATTTGGTTTTTCCTAAAAACTCCTGAAATCAGATAAAATGGAATTTGTTTTGATTTTATCTCAGACATATAGTTAAACCAAAACTCATACTTAATAAAAAAAACACTTTTAGGTTTAACAACATTTATAAACCACTTAGCATTTTTTGGTGTGTCAATTGGTAAATAACAAACATAATCTGCCAGTTCATAATACCTACGAACCTCATAACCAGAAGAAGAGAAAAAAGTAACTAAAATTTCTTGGTTGAGATTTTTAGCTTTGATTCTCTCAATTAAAGGTCTAGCCTGTTCAAACTCACCTAATGAAGCACAATGAAACCAGAAAGGATTTTTCAACTGATAAGTTTTCTCAAAATTCTTCCAAAAAACCTTTCTGCCATCTATCCACTTTTTTGCTTTAGGGTTAAATATAGAAGCTAACTTAATTATTAGTAAATAAGAATAAATCCCTAAGGTATAGAGAACTCTCATAATTAATAGTAGTAATATTCCTGAGGTCTAGATTTGTATAGAGGAAGAATCCAGCCCACTCTAAAGCCGTAAAGAATATCTGTTCTTTGTTTTGTGTCGTATTGTTGAGTATCAAAATTATACCCTCTCCTGTTATAGGTTAACGCATAATTGTACTCAAATCCACCATAAAAATTAACCAGCCTACTTTTACTCAAGAATACATAACCGAAAAATCCTTCAAAAGCCAATCCGTTGCTCAAGCGGTCATATCCTTTTGTGTATTCTCCTTCAATGCTTGGTAATTTGCTGTCTTTATATTGAAACTTAATTTTATGCTGTAAAAACCCAACTCCACCGTTTAATATAAATCCTGAATTTTTGTTAGGTGCTAATACATTAAACATTCTTCCAAAAGTAAACATTGTTGTAAATCCTCTTTCATCAAAAAATACTCTAGCTAGCTCACCATTTTCGTCAATAATATTAATGTAATTAAACTTCTCGTCAGTATTAATAGCCAAATTCCTCAAGATAGAATCTTCCACTAATTTATTTCCCCAGATAAAAGTTCCTTTTAATCCAAAAGTCCAATACTTTTTAGTCTTAATATTAAAGTGTAATCCAATGTTTGAATTAAAACCAAAACGATCTTTTAAATCACCTTCGGGAAGCTGTGCGGCATAAGATATTTTAATAAGTGGAGCAAAATAGCTAGAATCTTGGTATTTGTCATCTTGTGAAAAGATGTTAAAACTCATACCCAACAAAATAATAAATACTCCTAAAAACCGTAATTTCATATCGACCACAAAGAAACAAAAATAATACTTATGTAGCTCCCTTAAATTAACTATATTCGCAAACTTAAACACGCTAAAGTGTGATTTATTGTTGATATAGGTTATTAAACCATAATATTTTACAAACTTTATTTAGATGAAGGAAATAAGAATGGTTGACCTTCTTGGTCAATATGAAAACATACAAACGGAAGTCGATAAGGCAGTCATTGATGTTATTCGTTCTACTGCTTTTATTAATGGTCCTGCAGTAAAGGAATTTCAGGAAGATTTAGAAAAATATCTTGATGTAAAGCATGTTATCCCCTGTGCAAACGGAACTGATGCTTTACAAATAGCTATGATGGCGCTTGGTTTAAAACCCGGTGATGAGGTTATTACGGCAACTTTTACTTATGTTGCCACTGCTGAAGTTATTGCTCTACTTGGCTTAACACCTGTTTTAGTAGATGTTGACCCAAATACATTTTGTATAGATGTTGAGGCACTTGAAAGAAACATTACTGATAAAACAAAAGCTATTG
>JAUHYR010000085.1 GCA_030426475.1 Bacteroidia bacterium | reverse complement strand
ATTTCCTCCCATTGCAAAGAAAACTTTTGCTTTTCCATCCAGCATGTGATGTATTGCTTCTACTACATCTACGCCATGTTCTTTTGGCGGTTCAAAGTCGAATACTTCTTTCAATTTGTTGAGGAAGTCTGGTTTTGGTTTTTCCCAAATCCCCATCGTTCTATCTCCCTGAACATTGGAATGGCCTCTGACAGGACAGGTACCAGCCCCTTTTTTTCCTATGCTTCCTTTGAGTAATAGAAGGTTTACTACTTCCTGAATGTTTGCTACACCGTTTTTGTGCTGCGTAAGCCCCATTGCCCAACAAATGATAATGTTTTTATTTTGCATAATCAGTTGAGCGGCTTCTTGAATTTGTTCTACTGAAATGCCACATATTGCAGCCATTTCTTCTACACTAACTTTTTTGAGTTCAGCTATAAAAGCTTCGTAATTATTTGTTTGACTTTTAATAAATTCTAAGTCGAAAACAGTACCCGGATTTTTTTCTTCTTCATCGAGCATGGTTTTCATGATTGCTTTTAGCAAAGCGACATCTCCATTTATCTTTACTTGAAGAAAAAGGTCGGTAAGTTTGGTACCGCCTTTTAAAATTTCGAGTGGTTTTTGCGGATGAGAAAATCCGATAAGACCTGTTTCGGGTAAAGGGTTAATGGAAATGATTTTGCCTCCGTTTTTCTTGCAATCAGCCAGTGCGGTAAGCATTCTTGGGTGGTTTGTTCCGGGATTTTGTCCGATAACCATTACTAGGTCTGCGTGTTCAAAGTCTTCCAGTGTAACGGAGCCTTTGCCTATGCCCAGTGTTTCTGATAAGGCTACTCCGCTTGATTCGTGACACATGTTGGAGCAGTCGGGTAGGTTGTTTGTGCCAAATTCTCTTACAAACAGTTGGTAGAGAAATGCGGCTTCGTTGCTTGTTCTTCCTGAAGTATAAAAGATAGCTTGGTTAGGTGAGGAGAGGGCATTAAGTTCTTGGGCAATGATTGAGAAAGCTTTTTCCCAACTGATGGGAGTGTAATGTGTTGCTCCTTCATCTATGAACATGGGGTTAGTAATGCGACCCGCTTTCCCAATCCAGTAGTCGGACTTTTCTTTTAATTCTTCTACGCTATGCTTTTTAAAAAAGAAAGGGTCGGCTCTTTTGCCTGTGGCTTCTTCTACAATTGCTTTTACTCCATTTTCACAGTATTCACCCAGAACGGAACGTTTATCATCCGGGTCTGGCCAGGCACAACCGGGACAATCAAATCCGTCTTTTTGGTTCATTTCTTTTAATACTTCCCAACCTTTGGCTAAGGACATTTCGTTTAATATTTGCTCTACCGAAGACTTTAGTGCACCCATTCCGGCTGCTACTGTTTTGGGCTCGGTAAGCTCTAAACCTGTGTGTTCTACTGGTGGTTGGGCGCCTTTTATCTTTTGTGTTTTGGAATCGGACATTGTATTAAAATGTTTTCCGAAAGATAAGAAAAAGATGGGAGAAGAGGGATGAAGAATTCAGAGTTGAGATTTCAGAATTGAGTGTAGAGAATTAGGAATTGACTGTTGGACTTCCGGAATGACAGGTGGATGTTGCGGAATTGAGTGTTGCAGTGAAGGAATTGAGACTTACACTAGCGGAATAGACACTTAGACTGAAGGAATGGCAGATTGAGGTGACGGAATGACAGCTTACAGCAAAGGAATTGACGCTTAGAGTGACGGAATTAGGTGTTGATGTTAAGGAATGAATGCTTGAACTGACAGAAAGGCAGGTTGAAGTTGAGGAATGAAAGGAGAAGATTGCGGAATGGAAGGTATTTGTTTATTCTGCTTCATATTCATCTAGACAATTGTTTAGTGTATTGCCGTTGGTGTGGATGCATTCGCAGAAGTTGTAACAGGCTTCGGGTTTGTCGGTGTTTTGACATTGTTTTTTACATTCGGGTAGTGTGTTGTATGGTTTTATGTGATAAAGGTTAACTACTACTAATACTGTTGTTACTACGGTTGCTACTATTCCTCCTGCAAAGGCAAAAGGAAATTTATTGCTAAGCTCTTTAAATTTTGGTAGCTGAACGGGTGACTGGTTAAATGGAAGAATAAATTTTAATTTGTGGTAGTCCCAACAGAGTAGGTATAAATTGGCTAGCGGAGAGGAGAGTAGTGAGCCATCAAATCGAACTGCAAAGGAGAGAATACATATATTTAAAATGATAGGAAAGTAGATGACTGCTCCTAATAATGCTGTTCTGGGTATTAGTAATAGTATTGCGGCTGTTATTTGCAGTACTCCGATAAAGGTATAGTAATAGCCTGTATAATGTAGTGCTTCTAAGTAATTTCCCATAGGGTGATTGATGGAGAGTGAGGTGAATCTTTCTCCCATAATTTTTACAAATCCGGAAGGTAAAAATCCTGCTGCTAGTGTAATACGACAAAAGAGTGCAAATAGCCAAAGCCATTTGTTTTTTCTGGCTCTAAGGTGAAGTTCGTCTAATTTGGAGATAAGATTTGACATAATTTCTACTACTTTTTCTCTAGGTTTTCTTTTACTCTAAACTTTACAATTTTGGTAATTAGTGCTAATGGCATTGGCTGGTTTAAAGGAAATTGTACGGAGCCCTTTGCTCCTTTGTAAACAGATAGTTCTTTTTTAAATGCGGTAATGCCGGAAGGTGCGGGATAAAAACCAATATGTTGTTTGTAAGCAGCAAAGTGTACTAAGTTTCCATTTAGTTTGAATGTTGGTATTCCGTAATTAATAGTTTCTTCTGCTTTTGGAGCGGCTTTTTTTATGGTTGCTCGTATTTGCTCTAATATTTTTTGTGTTTCCTGAGGGTACAAAGCAATGTATTCTTCTATGGTTTTAGGTTTTGTGCTTGCCATGCTTTTAACAATTATTAGTATAGTTTTCTAAAACTTATGGCTAAATATACTTTATAGGTTGTAACTTCGCAACATGAAGATTTGGGTTCGATATATAGTCGGGTTGTTTGGCATTTTTGTGAGTTTGAGTATTTCTGCACAAAGTTCTATATCCGGTAATGTGATAGATGGAAGTGGTGAGCCCGTGCCTTATGCAAGTGTAGTGGTTTATAAAACAGCCGATTCTTCTATTGTAACTACTGGAGCGACAGATTTTGACGGAAAGTTTTTGATAGAAACCAAGCCGGGTAGCTATTATATAAAAATCGTATTTCTTTCGTTTGAGGAAAAGACTATTCAAAATATTGATGTGAAAGGCGGGCAAGTTAATTTGGGTAAGATTTCGCTTAAACCGGGAAGTATAGATTTGGGTGAGTATGAAGTGGTAAGTGAGAAAAGCCAGATGGAGTTGAAACTGGATAAGCGTGTGTTTAATGTAGGAAAGGATTTGAGTAATACGGGTAGCAATGCTGCGGAGATATTGGATAATGTTCCTTCGGTAACGGTGGATGTAGAAGGAAATGTAAGTCTTAGGGGAAGCCAGAATGTGAGAATATTAATTGACGGACGACCTTCAGGATTGACGGGTGTGAGTGTTGCGGATGCTTTGAGACAGATACAGGGAAGTATGATAGAAAGTATAGAGTTGATTACCAATCCATCTTCTAAATATGATGCAGAAGGAGAAGTGGGAATTATTAATGTGATTTTGAAAAAAGAAAAGAGGGATGGCGTGAATGGTTCGTTTGAATTAAGTGCGGGATATCCGCATAATCATAACTTTTCGTTTAATCTGAATTATCGGAAAAAGTGGATGAATTTATTTGCCAGTTCTGGTGTAAGTTACAGACAGTCTCCGGGTAATGGCTATTCTATACAACGGTTTACGGGTGATACGGTTTTTTCTTATGAGCGAATTAGAAACCATACGAGAGGCGGTTTGGCGAGTAATACCAGATTTGGTTCGGATTTATTTTTAAATGATAAAAACACGTTGACTGTAGCAGGTTTGTACAGTTTTTCGGAGGGTAATAATAATGCTAGCTTAATCTATAATGATTATGGTTTTGGAGATGTGTTGACACAGGTTGTTACGCGAACTGATGATGAGATAGAGCGACAAGAAAATATTGAAGGGTCGATAAGTTATTTAAAGACGTTTAAGAAGAAAGACCAAAAGTTTACCATTGATGCGAAGTGGATTAGAAGTGATGATACTGAAAAATCGGATTTGTATCAGGAAAGTGATAATGGTGACTTACCGATTAGTCAAAGAACGAGTAATACTGAAGATGAAGAGAACTTTTTAATTCAAACAGATTATGTTCATCCTTTCGGCAAAAAAGGAAAGTTTGAAACGGGATTGAAAAGCACCATGCGTACTATAGAGAATGATTATACTGTAGAGGAGTTGGATGGCGATGGTAATTGGTTTACCTTGACAAATTATGATAATCATTTTATTTATCAGGAAAATATTCATGCGGCTTATGTTATATTGGGTAATCAGGGTAAACGATTTTCATATCAGGGAGGGGTTAGGGCTGAGTATTCTGATATTAAAACGGAACTGGTTAAAACAAATGAATCGAATCCCAGAAGTTATTTAAACTTTTTCCCCAGCGCTCATTTGTCTTATGAATTGGATAGTACAAATACTTTACAGTTGAGTTATAGCAGAAGGCTTAGCCGACCTAGTTTCAGGCATTTGTTGCCTTTTTTCTCTTTTAGTGATCCGAGAAGTTTTTATTCGGGTAATCCTAACCTGAATCCTGAGTATACTAATTCTTTTGAGTTGGGACATTTAAAATATTTTGGAAAGGGTTCTTTACTTTCAAGTGTTTATTACCGATATAGAACAGGTGTTATTGAACGGATAACTACAGTGGATAGTGTCGGGTTTACTAAGGTTTTTCCTGTTAATTTATCTGTTCAGAATGCTGTTGGGCTGGAGTTTAATTTTAATTATGATATTACGAAATGGTGGCGATTTAACTCCAGTTTTAATTTTTACAGAGCTATTACTAATGGTGAGTATAATGGAAAAAGCTTAAATAGTGATACCTATACCTGGACAAGTAGAGGTACTTCTAAGTTTACCATCAAGAAGAAAACTGATTTTCAGGTTAGTTTTAATTACAGGGCACCTGAGTTGACTACTCAGGGAAAATCTTTAGCTATGTATAGTATTGATTTAGGTTTGAGTAGGGATGTGCTGAAAGGAAACGGGACAATTGTATTAAGTGCTAAGGATATTTTTAATTCCAGGAAAAGACGCTCGATTACTGAAACAACTAATTACTATTCTGAATCTGAGTTTCAGTGGCGTACCAGACAGTTAATCATTAGTTTTAGTTATCGATTAAATCAGAAGAAACAGCGTAATAAAGATGGTGGAGGTTATGAAGGTGGTGACGGAGATTTTTAGATGTCTGTGATTCTTTCTTTGTGTGAATAGCAATTAAATTTATTGTCTTTAGAAAATCCAATTAAGGTAATGTCTATTTCTGTTGCCAATTCTACTGCCAGACTTGATGGAGCTCCAATAGCGCAAAAAATGGGAATGCCGGCAATAGCTGTTTTTTGAAGCAGCTCAAAGCTTGCTCTGCCACTAACCTGAAGAATGGTGTTGGATAAGTCTGTTTGTTGTTGTAATGCTGCTCCAATAAGTTTATCTACTGCGTTATGTCTTCCAACGTCTTCTCTTAATAAAATTGACTCTCCATTTATATTAAACAATCCGGCTGCATGAATGCCTCCGGTATGTTTAAAGTTGGTTTGTTGGCTTTTAAGTTTTTCTGGTAATGAGAAAAGAGTGCTTTTATTTACTTTTACATTGGCTGTGATTTTTGGACAAGAAAGTTCAATAGCTTCTATAGATGATTTTCCACAAATGCCACAGCTTCCGGTTATATAAAAGTTTCTTTCGGCTGAGTTGAGATTTGGTTTTATCCCATCTTTTAAAATTACTTTTACAGAGTTTTCGGAGTCTAGGTCAGACTTTCTATCTCCTTCGCAATACTTTACGGATTCAATGTCATCAATACTGTCAATAATTTTTTCGGTGAATAAAAAGCCTACTGCCAATTCAAAGTCATTGCCCGGTGTGCGCATGGTAACAGCTATGTTTTTTTGAATCGGATTGTTATTTAAAGTGTAATTAATTTTAATTCCGAGAGGTTCTTCTACTGCTAAAATATCATTTTCGGAAAATGATTGAGTATTATTTACTTTGGTGATTTGGGCTGCTTTTACCGCAGGTTTAGACATAACTACTCCGGAGCTATTTCTTTGAATTTAAAAGGAAGGTTTGATAGGGTTTGAAACTTTTCTCCCACCCCTAAAATGTTGTCTTCGTCTTCTTCGTATTCCCAAATTATTTCTACTTCACCACCACTTTTTTTGTGTTCGGCAATTTTTTCAACAAGCTGATATAGATTAGCAACAGAGCGAGAGCTTATATAGTCCAGCGTAAATATAAATTTTGTCTTTTTTGGGAAGTTGTTTTTACTAACCCAGTCTAAAATATTATTATAAAATTGAGTAGAGTCTTCCTGAAAAGAATTTCCCTTGATGGTATATACTCCGGATATATTGTCAAAATCTATTTCCGGGCTATTTCTTTTTGCTTCTATGAATAGTTTACTCATTTTTAATAGTTGTTGTAATATTTATAGAATAGTAGTTTTCTGTAATGGAAGATATTTCAAATATAGGCTTTGTTGTTGAATTAATTGCAACGGTATATAAACCTAGTCCTGATTTTTGTTTTGACATAGAGTAGTCTTTAAGGTTTTTCTTGTACAGGCTTTCCAGTTTAGACTTGGATTTAGAGTTTATATCTTTTATGTAATTGTTTATCCTATCGTAGTTTTCTTTTTCACAAAGGTTGAATGATTTTAGTACTATTTGGTCATCTACATCTCCTACCACAATAAATGAATTTTGTTTGATGTCCTCATCTTGCGGAGAGTTTTCCATTATGTTCTGAATAATTTCTATGGAAGTGATAATAATCTTATTCTTCAGCTTGGAAAAAGGGTAATTGGTATTAAAGTAGTTTTCCAGTAAATAAGTGGAAGAGGTAATGAGGTCGGAGTTTACATTACCGATAAATGACAAAATTATTTTACCCTCCTTTGCTTTAATCTCATCAATGGTAGAATAGTATTTTGCTAAAACTGTATCTTGTATTTGATTGTTATCCATTAATAATTATGGTTCAATTTTAATAAAAAGTACATCGTCTATTTGGTCTTCATCTTTTTGCCAGTCGTAAAAATAAGCCATTACATTTTTAAATTCATCATGGTTACTTTCTCCGACATTGTCTAAAATTAGTTTTTTTATTCCTGATATTTTAATTTTTTTACCATTAACTCCTCCAAACTGGTCTTGATAGCCATCACTAAAGACATAAAATTTTTCTCCTTCTTGGTAGCTAAACTCTTTTAATTCAAACTTTTTAGTATTTCCAAAATTACCGCCAATAGATTGTTTGGTCCCTTCAACAGTTTCTATTTTTCCCTCTTTGCAGATGAGCAACGGTCTCATTGCACTGGCAAATTGTAGTGTTTTTTGTTTGGTATAAAACTTTAATGCTACTACGTCCATTCCTTCAAACATTTTGTCATTTTTATCAGACTTTAATATTTTGTTTAGTTCTACGTTAACTTCATCAAGAAGTTCGGCAGGGTTTAGTTCAGGGCTTCTATTGATGATTTCTTTGAATATGGACTGGCCTATCATAGCCATTAAAGCACCGGGAACTCCGTGCCCTGTACAATCGGCACAAACAAGAATAAATGCGTCTTTAAATTTATGTACCCAATAGAAATCACCGCTTACAATGTCTTTTGGCTGGTAAAATATGTATGACTTTTTAAACTCACCGGTTAAGTCACTTATGTTTGGAAGTATGGCGGATTGAATGCGTTTGGCGTAATTTATACTATCCGTAATGTCTCTGTTTTTTTGTTCGATTTCTTCTTTTTGTGAAACTATTTCCTTGGTTCTTTTTGTTAGCTCAGTATCCAGATAAGCTACAATTCCTTTGTGGTTTTTTTCTCGGATATAGAAGAAGGCGTAAATAGTGCCAATAATAACAAGGATGGTAATAGTAATAAACCACCATCTTTTCCAAATGGGAGATAAAACAGTAATTTGTACGCTTGATATTTTCTCTGAGCATGCTCCAACAATGTTGCATGCTTTTACATGAAAAGTATAACTGCCCTCACTTAACTTTGGATAAATTACTTTTGTTTCGGTAGTGAAGTCCGACCAGTTTTTATCATATCCTTCTAAGAAAACTTTATAGGAGATATTTTTTTGATTTTTAAAAGTAATCCCTACATATTGAATAGTAAGTTTATAATCTCCGGGTTTTAATTCAATAGCAGAGTATAAGTCGTACTCTTCATCGCCAATCTTTATGCTTTTAATAACAGGTTTTGGAGCGCTAAAGTTGGAGTTGTCTTTTTGCGGGTCAAATTTTAGACAGCCGTTATTCATCCCAATCCACAAATTGTTTAAGCTATCTTTATACAAAGCATCCGGATTACAATCTCCGGTTATTCCTTCTTTTTTTGAATAGATAGTAATATTGTTGTTTTTGAGATTTATTCTTGACTCTGCGCCTCTGTGTCCTACCCAAACACCATATTCTCCCATGGGTTGAATGGCGTAGCAATAGTCAGATGCCAGACCATCACCAGATGTAATATGTTTGAAGTTATTGGGTATGCCATAAAAAACTCCTGTGCCGAAAGTAGAAAGCCATATATTATCTTCATCGTCAAGTCTAATGGAGTTTATGTTAAGTAAACCATAATCTTCACTTACTAAAAAATGGAGAATAATTCCGTCTTTTATACAGGTGACATAATTACTTTGAGATACTATTAAAATTCCGTATTTATTAGAAAACTCAAGGTCGTTAATGGAATTGTGCTTTAAACCATCAATGGTGGTGTATTCTTTTATGTCCTTAGTAAATCTAGAGTATTTGTATAGTGCTCCTCTTGTTCCAATCCATATATCATCTTTATCTATAACTATGGAGGTAATGGAGTTTCTGAGATATCCTTTTGCAAATTCTATCTTATAGAAAGTTCTTTTTTCTGTATCAAATTCATATAAACCATTTTTTGTCGTACCGACTAAAAGATTATTGTCAATGGCTGCAAGTGCGGTTACTTCATCATTTACAAAGCCATTTTCGGAATTATAAAAGAAATATTTTTCGTTTGTTCTCAAGTCAATTTCAATCAGCCCGTTTCCAACGCCAAACCACTTTTTGTTTTTTGTGATTAAAAATGATCTTGTACTATTTGATATTTTTTCAGAATTATGATTGTAAAAAGTAAAAAAGTCATCTTCATGGACGCAAACCCCTTCTCCAAATGTGCCTACCCACAAATTACCTTCATTATCTACAAATGATGTTTTGATGTAATTGGTAGGTAGTCCGTTTTCCTGATTATAGTAAGTTTTATTGTCAGGGTTTTTTAACTCTTTTTCATTTGTATAAGGTATTTTATATAACCCACTATATGTGGCTATCCATAAATTGTTTTTTTGATCTTCAAAAATATCCTGAACACTGGCAGAGTTTAATGAGGTGCTATCTTCATAGCTTCTTACCAAGATTTTCCCATTATTATATTTTATTTGAAAAATACCTCTATCAACAGTTCCGATGCTGTAAATAGATGAGTCTATGGATGATTTTTGAATACAGGTTAAATTAGCTGTTGGATGTGTCTTTGAAGTTAACTTTTCTAGCTCCTTTATTTCGGAGTTTTGTTTGATATTAATTCTATATATACCACTATTTGTAGTTACTAAAAACTCTCCTTTTTGAACAAATTCTAAATCTGTAGGTACAGTTTCATTTGAATCAAAGAGCTTTATTTTGGTGGTGTTAAATGAACCATCAATATGTAAAAGTGTTCCATTTTGGTACAACACCCATACGTTTTTATTATCGATGGATTTGATATTTAAGACGGGAACATCTTTCTCATTATTATCTAGGACATTTATTTTCCCTTTTTTCAGATATGAAATATTGCCGCTGTTATGCCCAATCCATAATATGCCATTTTCGGAAACTTCTAAGGAAGTGATGAAATTATCTGCCAAGCCGTCATTGGTGCTAAATTTTTTAATTTCAGAACCGTCCAGCCTATTAAGTCCTTCACCTGTAGCTACCCATATATAGCCATTTTTATCCTGACATATATCGTAGATGTAGGGGTGAGCCATTCCATCATTCAAGGACAATTTATTAAAGTTAAAATTTTGTGAGTAAGAGACTACAGAAGTGATAGTTAAAAAGAATAAGCTAAGAATGCGATTCATCTACTAAATATATCTATTCGGCTAATTTATAAAAATTAACCGGCTTGTTTTTTATTTTTACTGACAATAGATTTAAAATATTTTTTATCTTGAGTTTGAATTAATCAGTTAATGACAAAAATTAGTGTTTTTATATTTATCTTTTTTGGTTGCTTTTTAGTTTCATTTTCTCAAGAAATTCCATCATTCGACCAGTGTGACTCTTTTGTTAAGCCTAAGGATTACTGTTATGAATTTTTTGAAGAAAATACTTTTGAAGGTGAAAAAGTTCCACTGATTTATGAGTGGGATTTTGGAGACGGAAATAAAAAGAGAGGAATCAAGGTAGAACATTGTTATGCTAAGCCTGATGTTTATACCGTAAACCTAAACATTGTTGATACTATACTTGGTTCTTTAGAACTTAACGTAACTTCCTATCAACTTAATTTAAATGAAGTAAAAGCCGTATATATTGAAAAGAAGGAAAGTATATTGATTGCGGAAGCAACTGTTTTTGAAGCTCATCTGCAAGATTCTTTATTGTATGAGGAAGTAAAATATTACTGGTTTGTTGATGATAATCTTTTGCAAGAGGGTGGGAAAAAGTGTAAAGTTACTTTTGAGCAATATAACAAGTATGTTTTAAAGTTAGGAGTGGTTGCAAAAAAGGATGGAGAAGAGGTTAAGCTATGTACCACTGAGACTATAAATATTGCCAGAAAACCAAATAATTCTGAGCGCTATGTGTTTGTTGGTAATAAAACGGGAAACATGTCAGTGATTAAGGAGAAAGTAGAGGATAAAGGTATTGAGGATGATTCATTAAATATGAATGAAGAAAAATTTTCTCAAAAGGAGCATATACATCTTGAAGGAGATAAAAATAAATATAGTATTTACTTTGGTTCGAGTAAGTATAAACTAGATGCCGAAGACGTAGAGATATTGACGGATTTATATAACGATTATGATGAAAAGAAAAATGTTATTAAAAGTGTTAGGTTGGAAGGATATGCCGATGCAACAAATACAAGCTCTTATAATAAAACTTTATCAGATTTAAGAGTTAAATCAGTGTCTGATTATTTAATTAAGCTAGGCATATCTGAAGATATTTTGATTGAAAAAGGTCTTGGAGAAAGTAATAGTACAATGGAGGATAATTCTAAACAGCTTAATAGAAGAGTAGTTATTACATTTATATACAAATAATATGAAGTTTGCCTTTACGTCTTTTTTTATTTTTTATGTGGGTTTGTTATTAGCTCAGAATATTCCCAGTGAAGAAGAAAACATTCCTTTTCTTGTTACTTTTGGGAATGAAGCTCCTAAAAGTTGGGGAGATGATGATTACACACAGATTTTCTTTTTTGTAATACCTAAACATCATAAAACACCTTTCTTTATAAGGGTTTTTGACCCTAATATCGGTGGAAAGCATGATGAAAGTAAGCTGGGATATAATTCAAAGACGACTTTTTCTGTGTATGGTGGAGTAAATGCGTTAAA
>JAUHYR010000138.1 GCA_030426475.1 Bacteroidia bacterium | reverse complement strand
GAGATACCGGACCTTGTGGTCCCTGTTCCGAAATTCATATTGATTTAAGAAGCGATGAGGAAAAAAAGAAAGTTGCCGGTAAGGAGTTAGTTAATGCCGATCATCCACAGGTAATTGAAATATGGAACTTGGTTTTTATTGAATTCAATAGAAATGCAAGTGGAAAGTTAGAATCCTTACCTGCAAAGCATGTAGATACCGGAATGGGATTTGAGCGATTGACCAGAGCTTTGCAAGGAAAGACGTCTAATTATGATACCGATATTTTCACTCCTCTAATCAATCAAATTGAAACATTAACAGGTTTAAAGTATGGGTTTTCCGATTCAAAACAAGATATTGCTTTTAGAGTTATTGCAGACCATGTTCGGGCTGTTTCTTTTACCATTGCTGATGGTCAACTACCCTCTAATACTGGAGCCGGATATGTAATTAGACGAATTTTAAGAAGAGCAATTCGCTATGCATATAGCTTTTTAAATGTAAGAAACGCTTTTATTTTTGAATTGGTTCAAACTTTGGCTTCACAAATGGGCGAGTTTTTTCCTGAAATAATCAAACAAAAAGATTTAATAGCGAAAATTATTAAAGAAGAAGAAGAAAGTTTTTTAAGAACTTTAGAAAGAGGGATAAATCGATTTAATGAGTATAATTTAAAAAATCCCAACGCTACTATTGATGGCATTTTTGCCTTTGAATTGTACGACACTTTTGGGTTTCCGTTAGACTTAACTGTGCTAATGGCAAATGAAATTGGTAAAGAAGTTGACTTAAAAGAGTTTGAGCATCAACTAAAACAGCAAAAAGAACGCTCTAAAAACGCTGCCGAAACTTCTTCATCTGATTGGGTAATATTGTTAAATGATGATGTGGAGGAATTTGTGGGGTATGATACCTTACAAACTGAAGTTAAAATAACAAAATACAGAGAAGTTAAAGAGAAAAATAAGACCTATTATCAGTTGGTTTTTAATATGACTCCTTTTTATGCAGAAGGTGGCGGACAGGTTGGAGATAAAGGCTACATTGAACAAAGCGGAGAGAAGGTAGAGATTTTTAACACGTTAAAAGAAAATAATTTAATTATTCATTTAGCTAAAAAGCTACCTAATAAGTTAGATGGAAAGTTTTTGGCTGTGGTGAATGAGGAGAAAAGAGAAGCTACACAATGTAATCACTCAGCAACACATTTACTTCATCAGGCACTGAGAGAGGTGTTGGGAACACATGTAGAGCAAAAAGGTTCATTAGTAAATGAAGAGTACTTACGTTTTGATTTTTCACATTTTCAAAAAGTAAGCGATGATGAAATAGCCAAAGTAGAGCAATTGGTGAATCAAAGAATTCGTAAATCTTTTGAATTAGAAGAAAAGAGAAGCATGCCGCATAAAGAAGCATTGGAAATGGGGGCAATGGCTTTATTTGGTGAAAAATATGGGGATACGGTGAGAGTGATTAAGTTTGGTGAGTCTGTTGAACTTTGCGGTGGAACGCATGTAAAAAATACATCTCAAATTGGTTTGTTTAAAATTGTTTCGGAGGGTTCTGTAGCTGCCGGAATAAGAAGAGTAGAGGCTATTACCGGGCAAAAATGTGATGAATATTTTAAAAAGGAAGAAGCTACGCTGCAAAAAATTAAAGAGCTACTTAAAAATCCGCAAGATGTATTAAAAGCAATATCAGCTTTGCAAGAAGAAAATCAATCTTTGTCAAAACAGCTTAATTACTTTGTAAAGCAACAGGCCGATAGTGAGAAAAAAAGAATTGAAGAAGAGCTGAAAGATATTAATGATAGTAAATTTTATGCAGGAGAAATAGCGATAGCAGATGCAGCTGCTATTAAAGATTTAGCTTTTCAACTAAAAAATAAGTATGATAACTTATTCTTGGTTTTGGGCAATAAAAATGGAGATAAGGTAGGCTTAACCATTGCAATTGGTGATAAATTATCGAAAGAAAAGGATTTAAATGCCGGTAAACTAATAAGAGATTTAGCAAAGAATATACAAGGTGGTGGAGGCGGACAACCTACGTTTGCCACTGCCGGAGGTAAAGATGTTAATGGCCTTGGAAAAGCTTTTGAGTCGGCAAAAGCCTGTTTAGCTACTTAAGGAAACATAGGGTATTTGCCAAAGTCCGGTTTACGTTTTTCCAAAAATGCGTTTTTTCCTTCTTGTGCTTCTTCAGTAAGGTAATAAAGAAGTGTTGCGTCTCCTGCAAACTCCATTAACCCTCTTTGCCCATCTAATTCTGCATTTAAGCCTCTTTTTAACATTCTTACAGCTAATGGGCTTCGTTCCATAATGGTTTTACACCAATCAACGGTTTCGTCTTCTAGTTGCTCTAGAGGAACCACTTTATTAACCATTCCCATATCCTCAGCTTCTTTT
>JAUHYR010000084.1 GCA_030426475.1 Bacteroidia bacterium | reverse complement strand
CCTATTTTCTCACGTAATTGGTAAGCGGTTTTTACTTTGTCTAACCAAAAGGCTTCGTTAATTTCTACTTTCTTGAACGAAAATACTCTGGCTGAAATACTGCCTTCTTCCTGGTAATGAGCAATACCCAAAAAGTCGTCTTTGTTATCTACAATTTCTATAATGTCTCCGTTTTTAGGCGTAACCTCTCTCCCGCTATCATCTTTAATCTTTTTAATCGCACCCGAAAACACCCAAGGGTGAAAACGCAATAACGATTTATCCTTCCCTGACTTCACTATTAATTTTGGAAAACCCATAACAAACTAAAATTTACTTAATTTAGCTGGCAAATGTAAAATTAAAACCATGAACAAAAGCATTTTATATACAGGATTAGCTATTATAGCTTTAGCGTTTACTTCTTGTAAAAAAGATAAAACACCTCCTGTTATTACCCTTAACGGTGATAAAGTAGTGGAAGTAACCTTTAAAAATGCTTATGCTGATGCAGGCGCAACAGCAATGGATGATGAAGATGGCAACATTACTTCTAAAATAGAAGTGACCAATAATGTAAATACTTCTCAATTGGGTGAGTATCAGGTAACCTATACCGTTAGCGATGAAAAAGGAAACACGGCTACTGAAAGCAGAACGGTAAAAGTAGTCATGAAAGCCTCTAACTACTCCGGCAATTTTGCGGTTACACATGATTGTTCGTTGGCTTCTCCTGTTAATGCTAATCAAAACATTACGGTAGTTAGTTCTACTAAAATAGAGTTCAATAACTTCTTTACACTTTTAGGCGGAACAGTTCCTGCTAACATTAGCAACACAACGGTTACTATTATACCTACCACTGTATCGGGATATGACGTTAGCGGTAGCGGTACACTTAGCGCTGACGGTAACACCATTACTATGGATTTAACCATTGACCCTCCTGTTTTAGGAGCAGAAAATTGTATAGCCACTTATACCAGACAATAACAAAAACCACACTTTGAACTCTAAGAGATGTTTATTTAAAGGCTTGTTATTTCTATATCTTAAGACATATTATCAGTGTTAGAAATACAATAGTTAAATAGAATAAACCAAAAAAGCAGAGGTAAATTAAGTACATTTAGGCGTCAAAATAATTCACCTAAAACCGTACAAATGAAAAAATTACTTTTACTATCTGCTGCTGTATCTAGTTTCTTATTTGCTTCAGCCTATGAAATCACTCACTTAACAGGCATTGAAGCAGACCAAAAAATAAAAGGTACTCAAGAATTACGATACAAATCGTTTACTACTATTCCTAACTACGCTTCTTTTAAAGCGGGAAATGAAATTGCTTTTGCCAAGTTTGAAACATGGTTTGCCAATTTTTATAACGGTGAAGGTGCTTCAAAAATGGGAATGAAATTGTTAGGTATAGAAAAAGACCAGTTAGGTTATACTCACTACAGATACAAACAAACTTATAACAATAATCCTATTGAGCTTACAATGCTTATTGTTCATACTAAAGACGGTATGGTAAAATCATTCAACGGTGAATTTTATGACAACTTATCGGCTGTTAATCATGTAAACTCTACTACTGAAGCCAATGCGTTGAACGCAGCTTTAAACTACATTGGTGCTAAAGTTTACAAATGGGAAATTGAAGAGGAGGAAGATCATTTAAAACATGAAATTCATGACCATGATGCAAGTTACAATCCTGACGGTGAATTGGTGTACATTGCATCTAACGGTAATTTTGACAACTCACTTAGCTTAGCTTATAAGTTTAACATTTATGCTCATGAGCCATTAAGCAGAAGAGAGGTTTACATTAACGTTGTTGACCATTCTGTAGTTTTTGAAAACAACTTAATTCATGAAGCTAACTCTACAGGTACTGCAATGACAAAATATAGTGGTACAAGAACTATCATTACCGACAGTACTTCTACTACTAATTTCAGACTAAGAGAAACAGGAAGAGGAAACGGAATTAATACTTACGACTTAAATCAAGGTTCAAACTACGGAAGTGCGGTTGACTTTACCGATAACAATAATATTTGGAATAACATAAATGCACAACAAGACGAAGTAGCTACTGATGCTCACTGGGGTGCTGAAATGACTTATGACTATTATTTCATTAACCACAACAGAAACAGTATAGACGGAAACGGCTTTGCCTTAAATAGCTACGTGCACTATAATACTAATTATAACAATGCTTTTTGGGATGGTCAACGAATGACTTACGGAGACGGTAACGGTTCTACTTTTACTCCTTTAACTGCAATAGATGTTACAGGGCATGAAATTACACATGGTCTCACCACTTTTACAGCTAACTTAGTTTATCAAAACGAATCAGGCGCGTTAAACGAATCGTTCTCTGATATTTTTGGAGTTGCAGTGGAGTTTTATGCAAAAGGTGGTATCACTAACTGGAGAATTGGTGAAGATATGACTCCAAACGGTAACGGAATAAGAAGAATGGACAACCCAAATACATTCTCTGACCCAGACACTTATCAAGGAACTTATTGGTACTCGGGAACTCAAGACAATGGTGGTGTTCACACAAACAGCGGTGTTCAAAATCATTGGTTTTACTTATTAGCTATGGGAGGTTCAGGAACCAATGACATCAATAACTCATACAATGTTACCGGACAAGGTGTTACTAAAGCGAGTGCCATTGCATTCAGAAATCTTACGGTTTATTTATCTCAGAACTCACAATATACAGACGCAAGATTTTTTGCCATTAAAGCTGCTACCGATTTATATGGAGCTTGTACGCCTGAAGTTATTGCAACTACTAATGCTTGGTATGCTTGCGGTGTAGGCCCTGTTTTCTCTACGGGAGTTTCTGCAAACTTTACCGTATCTGATACTACTGCATGTGAAGTGCCTTTTACGGTTAACTTTACTAATAATAGTACAAACACTCAATCTGCTAACTGGACATTTGGAGATGGTGGTACAAGCACAGCTTTAAACCCAACTCATACTTACACTACAGGAGGAACATTTAATGTTTATATGGTAGCTGACGGTGGTTTATGCGGAAGAGATAGCATTCAAAAAAATGCTATTATCAATATTGTTTTACCTCCTTCACCAAGCGGAACAAACGATACTGTATTAGCAGGACAATCTGCACAGCTTATTGCAAATGGTTCGGGAACGATTAACTGGTATAGCGCAGCTACAGGTGGTGCCCCTATTTATACGGGAGACACATTTAATACCCCAGTACTAAATGTTACTACTACTTATTATGCAGATGACCAAATTATAAAACCTAGTGCCAATGTTGGTGCTGCGTCTAATTCTATTGGTAATGGTGCCTACTTTAATTTTGACCAGCATCTGATATTTGATGTTACTAAAACATGTGAAATTGTTTCTGTGTTGGTATATGCAAACAGTTCTAAAAACAGAACTATTGAATTGAGAGATAATAACGGAATTGTACTTCAATCTAAAACAATAAATATTCCGCAAGGCTCACAAAGAATTAACTTAAACTTTAAAGTAAGCCCGGGAACAAATTACCAACTTGGAGTTACAGCAGGATCATCTCCTGATTTATATAGAAATAGCAGTGGCCCTAGTTATCCTTATACTCTTTCTAATCTATTATCCATAACAAGGTCTAGTGCAAGTGGAAATAATGCTTTAAACTACTATTATTTCTTCTACGACTGGGAAGTAAAAGAACCGGACTGCAGAAGTGCAAGAACTCCTGTTGATGGAGTAGTACAAATTGCTACTGGAATTTCAAATGTTGAAAATCATATCATCAGCGTTTATCCTAATCCTGCTAAAAACATTTTAAATGTAAATATCGGCAACACTCCTTCTGATATTATCATTAATGATGTAAACGGTAAAATCGTTTACAACTCAAGCAATCAATCAGGATTAGTAGAATTAAAGGTAAATGATTGGTCAAATGGTATCTACTTTATTAAAGTAGTGAACCAAAATGAAACATTTGTTGACCGATTAATGATTAATAAATAAAATAATCTTTTAAACTTAACAGCGTCTGTCAAAAGCAGGCGCTTTTTTTATGACCAGAAAATGGGTGAAAATATACGATAGCTATCAACAGGGATTAAACTCATTGCCTGACAATAAGTCTATACTAAAGTTTGATGAATTGCAGAACTTCTGTCTCATAAAACGAAAGGAAAAAATATATGCCTTTATTGAAAAATGCCCACATGCAGGAGCCAAGCTAATAAGTGCTAGTTGTAACGAAGAAGACAAATTAGTCTGTCCACTACACAATATAAAATTTGATATTGAAACAGGGAAAGGGAGTGGCTATAAACTGGAGACCTACCCTATTGAAGATAAAAATGACGGAGTTTATGTAGGCTTACCAAAAAGAGGATGGTTTTAAAATAAAAAAGCACCTGATTCTTCAATCAGGTGCTTTTAGTAGCAGGGACAGGACTCGAACCTGTGGCCTTTGGGTTATGAGCCCAACGAGCTACCAACTGCTCCACCCTGCGATATATTTTATAAGAACTTTATTATTAATTAGGGAGTGCAAAGATATATTATTTTCTTTGTACTTCAAAATTATTCATGCAAAAGGCAGGTTTCGTAAATATTATAGGTAATCCAAATGCAGGTAAATCTACCTTAATGAACGCATTGTTAGGCGAAAAACTCAGCATTGTATCTCCTAAAGCACAAACCACAAGGCATAGAACGTTTGGGATTTTGAATGAAGATAACTGCCAAATTGTGTTTTCAGACACGCCCGGAATAGTGAATCCGTCTTATAAGTTACATAATGAAATGCTTCAAATGGTAAATACATCATTTGAAGATGCGGACATTATTTTATTGATAACAGATATTAATGAAGAAGGATTAAAAAACAATGAAATTTTTGAAAAATTAAAACAGCTAGAAGTTCCTATAATTGTTGTGGTGAATAAAATTGACCTCTCTACTCAAGAGGAAGCAATGAAAAAAATTCAGCAATGGCAAGAAATATTTCCAAAAGCAGACATTATTGCTACTTCTGCACTAAGAAAATTTAACATTCAAACTGTTTTAGAAAAAATAAAAGAACATTTGCCTGAGGGAACGCAATTTTTTCCTGAAGACCAATTAACAGACAAACCTGAGCGTTTTTTTGCCGCTGAAATCGTTCGAGAAAAAATATTTTTCAGATATCAGCAAGAAATACCCTATTGTACGGAAGTACAAATTGATTCTTTTAAAGAATCGGAAGACATGATTAGAATTCATGCTATTATCTTTGTAGAAAGAAAGTCCCAAAAAGCCATTATCATTGGACAAAACGGAAAAATGATAAAGCATTTAGGTATTGATGCCAGAATAGAAATGGAGAAGTTTTTCAAAAAGAAAATTTACCTTGACCTTTTTGTTAAAGTAGATGAAAACTGGAGAAACTCTGATAATGCACTTAAAAAATACGGATATAAAAACTAAGCTGTGAGTAATATAGTAGCCATAGTAGGAAGACCAAACGTTGGAAAATCAACTCTTTTCAACCGACTTACAGAAAGTAAGCAAGCCATAGTAGATGAAATTAGTGGTGTTACCAGAGATAGACACTACGGAAAAGTTTCCTGGGGAGGAAGAGAGTTTGATTTAATTGATACGGGCGGCTATGTAAAAGGCTCTGATGATGAGTTTGAGGAAGAAATTTGCAAACAAGTAGAGGCGGCCATTGAAGAAGCAAACCTTTTGCTTTTTGTAGTAGACACTAAAACCGGTGTAACTGATTTAGACCAAACCGTCACTTCAATTATTAGAAAGTCAGGGAAAGATGTAATCATTGTAGCCAACAAAGTAGATAACTTTGATATGATTGCCGACACTTCTGTATTTTATAAATTTGGATTAGGAGATGTTTTTCCCATTTCATCTATCAACGGTAGCGGAACAGGTGATTTATTGGATAAAATTATTAGTATACTTCCTGAAGAAAAAAAGGTTGAGGTTCAAAAAGACATTCCAAACATTGCAGTCATAGGAAAACCAAATGTTGGAAAATCATCACTAATCAATTGCTTGTTAGGTAAAGACCAAAATATTGTTACTCCTATTGCAGGAACTACCAGAGATTCTGTTACTACCCGCTTCAATACTTTTGGATTTGACATTAATCTAATTGATACTGCCGGACTCAGAAAAAAGGGAAAAGTTCATGAAGACTTAGAGTTTTATTCCGTAATGAGAACAGTTAGAGCCTTGGAATATGCCGATGTATGCCTTGTTATGATTGATGCTCAGGAAGGTATCACTTCTCAGGATTTAAACCTGATTGGATTGGTAACTAAAAACAAAAAAGGAATGGTAATGGTGGTAAACAAGTGGGATTTAATAGAAAAAGACCACAAGACCACCAAAGAATATGAAGAGCTAATTAGAAGTAAAACAGCACCTTTTGTTGATTATCCTATTATTTTCACATCTGTACCTACAAAACAAAGAATATTTAAAGCACTGGAAGAAGCCGTTAAAATTTACAAAAACAGAACACAAAAAATTCCTACAAGGAAGTTAAATGATGTTATGCTTCCCATTATACAAAATACTCCACCACCAGCTACCAAAGGAAAATATGTAAAAATTAAATTCGTTAACCAATTACCTACCCACACCCCCACTTTTGCGTTTTATTGTAATCTTCCTCAATATGTAAAAGAACCTTACATGAGGTTTCTTGAAAATCAGCTTCGAAAGAATTTTGATTTACACGGTGTCCCTATTAGAATTTTTATTAGAAATAAATAAATCTATTACAATATCTGTAGGTGTTTATAGTTAACCAATTGTCAAAAATTGCTTAATTTTACTTATTCAAATACTATGAGATATTTTTCATTAATTATTTCTGCTATTTTTCTGTGTACTAGCCTATTTGGTCAAGCTCCTAAATACAGTAACGAATTTTTAAGCATTGGTGTTGGTGCAAGAGCGTTAGGAATGTCTAATTCTAATGTAGCTAATGTAGATGATGTAAGCTCAGGGTACTGGAATCCTGCCGGGCTTTTAAAAGTTAAACCAGATTTTCAATTAGGCTTAATGCATGCAGAATATTTTGCAGGAATTGCTAAATATGATTACGGTGCTTTTACCACAAAACTAGACTCAAACAATGCTATCGGTCTGTCTTTGATTCGATTTGGTGTTGATGATATTCCGAACACAACCGAACTTATCGACAATGACGGAAATATAGATTATAACAGAATCACATCTTTTTCTGCCGCTGATTATGGGATTTTATTCTCGTATGCCAGAAGAATGCCTGTCAAAGGCTTAACAGTAGGTGGAAATTTTAAAATTATTCATAGAGTAGTAGGAAGCTTTGCAAAAGCATGGGGATTTGGAATTGATGCCGCAGCTCAGTATAAAGTTGAGAAATGGCAATTTGGAGCAACACTTAGAGATGTTACCTCTACTTTTAATGCATGGAGCTATTCCCTTTCAGATAGAACAATTGAAGTATTCCAAGCCACAGGAAATGAAATACCGCAAAACTCTATAGAGCTTACATTACCTAAACTAATTTTAGGTGGTGCCAGAAAGTTTGAGTTACCAAAGAAATTCTCCATTCTTGCTGAACTGGATTTAGACCTCACCTTTGATGGAATGAGAAATGTATTGATAAAGAGCGATCCTATCAGCATTGATCCACATTTTGGCTTTGAAGCAGGATATAATGATTTAGTTTTCTTAAGAGGTGGAATTGGCAACTTTCAAACCATAACTGATATTGAAGGATTTAATGTAATTACCTTTCAACCTAACTTTGGTGTTGGATTAAAGTTAAAAGGGCTTTCTATTGATTATGCTTTAACCAATATAGGCAATCAATCCATTGGGCTTTTCTCCAATATTTTCTCACTAAGAATAGACATCAACAAAACGCCTAAGTGAAAAAAACACTATTCATACTTGCACTTGCATTAACACCACTGTTTGCAATAAGTCAGTATGCCAATAGTTGGATAAATTATTCTCAACCCTATTATCAATTTAAAGTATCGCAAAACGGAATTTATAAAATTGACTATAATACATTAGTCAACTCCGGAATTCCTGTCACTACTATCGACCCTAGGAATATTCAGGTTTTTGGGAGAGGACAAGAGATAGCTATTTACTTTGAAGGTGAAAATGATGGAACAATAGACTCTCTAGACTTTATTGAGTTTTATGCGGAAAAAAACGACCATTGGCTAGATTCAAACCTATATGGTGGATATAACAAAATGCCAAATCATGTATATAGCCAGTACAACGATACTGCTACCTACTATTTAACTTGGAATAATTCTATCTCTAATAAAAGAATGGTTGTTGAAACAGACACCGCTTTTTCTAGTTATAGTCCAAGCATCTTTTTTTGGAAAAAACTTGGGTGGGCACTTAATAATGTGTTTTATCCGGGAGTAGTAAACGGAGTAGGAGGAACTGATTCTGATTTTGATGAAGTTGAAACCTGGGGTTCAGGAAAGTATGGGAAAGGTCAGCAGTTAAATTTCCCTTTACAAGTGTTGGATATTGAACCTTCAATTAACAATTCTGATTTTCAAAGTGTTGTATTAGGAGCTTCCAACTATCAAAGCAACAACCCTGACCATCATTTACGAATAGTTTGCAACACGAATACCATTACCGATACTTTATTTGAAGGATATAGAAGAATCTTTATTAAAGAAACCATTCCTACTTCATTTCTCTCTTCTACAAATAATATGTATTTCCAGTCAATTAATGACATTGCACCCGGAGACCCAAACTTTGTTGACTGGCAAGGTGTTTCATACTATACCTTAACCTACCCTCATAAACCAACATTTTTCAACCCTGTTAGTCAATATGATTTTGAAGTGGAAGACCACATAAGCCAAACAAAATCTTTGTTTAATATATCTAATTTCTCTGCTGCCGGAAATGCCAGCTTGTACGATATTACCAACGACAAGAAAATTCCCATCATTCATACAGGGGGAAACAACTATAGTTTCATCATTCCTAATTCAGGAGGAAGAAAAAAATGCTTTGCTACAGCAGAAACATCAAAGATTAATATCGCCTTACTCCAACCCATTAACCAAACAGGGTTTTTTACAGATTATTCATTGCTTAACATCGATTCTGCTTATTTAATTATTTCTCACACAAGCTTGATGAATGAAGCAAATAATTATGCACAATACCGAAATCTAACAGGCTATAACACTTATCTTACAGATATTGAAGAACTCTATCATCAATTTGCTTATGGAGTTAGAAAACACCCTTTAGCCATTAAAAACTATTGTGATTATTTAATTAATACTCAGCCCTCCCCTCCTCAGTATTTGTTTTTAATTGGAAAATCCGTAAAGTTAAATTTACATAGAAAGAATGCTGTTGCTTACGATTTAAATTTAGTCCCTACCTATGGTCATCCCGGTTCAGATATATTATTAACGGCCGGACTAAATGGAACTTTATTAGAGCCTGCCATTAAAACAGGTAGATTAAGTGCCAGCAGCCCGCAAGAAGTTACTGATTATTTAAACAAAGTTATTGATTATGAAAATGCACCTCAAGATGAATGGATGAAACAAATCTTGCATTTTGCGGGTGGAACAAATATTAGTGAATCTAATTTGTTTAGTTTTTACTTAGACCAGTACAAAATTATTTTGCAGGACACTTCTTTTGGGGCAAACGTTACTACATTCAAAAAAACATCCACAGCTCCTATTCAAACTACTTTATCAGACTCCATTAAAAATATGATTAACAGGGGAGTTTCCATGATGAACTTTTTTGGTCATGCTTCCACAACGGGAGGTTTTGATCAAAACATTGATGACCCAAGCCTGTGGAATAATTATCAAAAATACCCTTTGGTATATGCAAACGCTTGCTTTGCAGGAGATATTCATTTAGATAATAAATTATCTACCAGTGAGAAATATGTAAACATTGCCAATGAAGGAGCTATTGCATTTGTGGCATCTGTAGCTTTGGGAATTCCTTCTTTTTTACATTCTTATTCTAATAGCTTTGTCACTAATTTAGGACAATCTAATTATGGGAAAACCATTGGCAGCCACATGCAAAATACCATTAAAGCTATTCAAGGAGCCGGAAATGATGATTATGTTAGAGCTGTTTGTTTTGAAATGACACTACATGGCGACCCTGCTTTAGTTATTAATTCGCCTGACTTACCTGATTACGAAATAACAACCAATAGCGTATATTTTAATCCAAATGACGTAACCACAATTTCTGATTCATTTGATGTAAATATTATTGTTTTAAATAAAGGAAAAGCTGTTAATACAACTATTATTGTTGAACTAACAAGAAATTTTCCGGTTCAAGGAGTAAATGACACCATTTACACAAAAGTTATTTCAGGAACAAAATATAAAGATACCTTAACATTTACTTTGCCTGTTGACCCTATCAGAGGAATTGGTTTAAACTATTTTTCTGTTTATGTTGATGCACTAAACAATGTAAATGAATCAAATGAAAACAATAATTTTATTACTGTTCCATTACTAATTAAGTCCGGTGATATTGTGCCGGTAGTTCCTTATGAATATGCCATTATTCCTAATCAGGGTCAAGAATTGGTAGCTTCCACAGGTTTACCTTTTGCCACTAACGAAAGCTATGTTTTTCAATTAGACACAACCGATTTATTTAACAGTCCACTTTTTCAAACAACAACCATAAACAATAAAAACGGAGCAGTAGTAAAATGGCAACCTACTTTACTACAAAGTATGCCCGATAGCATGGTTTATTTTTGGAGAGTAAGTAAAGACTCTACTTCAACGCAAGGTTTTAACTGGAAAGAAAGTTCTTTTCAATACATTCCTGGAAAAAGAGGATGGGGACAAGCACATCACTTTCAGTTTAAAAAAGATGATTTTCAATATATAAAATATGACAAACCGGGAAGAAAATTCTCCTTTGTAAATGATGTAAAACAACTGTTTTGTAAAACTTATGGAGACCCATTAATTACCGGTCCATTATCCGATATTTTATATAGAATAGACTCTGAAACCAGAACTTACAATGGTATTGGTTGGGCTCCTGCTATTCATCTAGCAGTTTTGGATTCTTCCACTTTGGAAAGTTGGAATTCAAACAACCTAAATATGGGACAAGACAATCTTACCGGAAACAAACGTGCCATATTTATTTTTAGAACACAAAATCCTACTCAACTTCAGGCAATGGAAAATATGCTCAATGACAGTATTCCTGATGGACATTATGTATTGGCATATACCTGGAGATATGGTTATTTCAACCAATGGAATCCTTCCACCATCAATGCTTTTACAAGTTTAGGAGCAAGCAATATTACTACAATTGGCGACTCAATTCCATACATATTTTTCGCAAAAGTAGGCAGTCCTTCAAGTGCTACAGAAGTAGTTGGCACAAATAACAAAGACATTATTTCGCTAACCAAACCACTTTCTCTAAATGCCACTTACGGTAATATTTTATCAGAAATTTTAGGGCCTGCTACACAGTGGGATTCAATTTGGTGGAGATTTAATTCTACTGAAAATCCTTCTGTAGATAGCACTGATTTAAGCATTTACGGCATCGATTTACAAGGCACAGAAACATTAATAATTCCGACCATTCCGTCAGACTCATTAGACATAAATATTACCAATAAAATAAATGCTGTCTCTTATCCTTTCTTAAGATTTAATTTACATACAAAAGACGATTCTATTAAAACTCCATCTCAACTAAAAAGGTGGCAAGCTATTTATAGTGGAGTACCCGAGTGTGCTTTAAATCCGGAAATTGCATTTTCATTTTATAACGATACCGTTGCCGAAGGTGAAGATTTAAGTCTAAAAATTGCCATTGAAAATATTAGTGATTATGACATGGATAGTTTACTAATTGCTTATAGCATCATTACTCCAAATTATAACGTAATTCCTCTTCCCTACCCCAGACAGGGAAAACTTTTAGTG
>JAUHYR010000083.1 GCA_030426475.1 Bacteroidia bacterium | reverse complement strand
TATTCATTATTCAGACCTAAAGACTTTAATTATGACGCACTAGACGTTTCTAAAAAATATAATCTATTAGAATATCATAAATGGAAATTTCAAACCCAGTGGTTTATGAAATTAGCTGGAAACTTAGTGCTTCAGTCAAAAGCCGGATTTGGTTATTTAGGTTATTTCAATAAAGATTTAGGAGTGGCACCATTTGAAAGGTTTTATTTAGGAGGAGACGGCTTAACCAACTTCCAGTTAGACGGTAGAGAAATTATTGCATTAAGAGGTTATGACAATGGTTCACTTTCTCCAAGAACAGGTGCAGCTTATGTTCAAAAGTTTAATATGGAATTGCGCTATCCGTTTACACTAAATCCTTCTGCAACAATATATGGATTGGCCTTTGCTGAAGCAGGTAGCTCTTGGTTGAATTTCAATAATTATCGTCCATTTGAATTATATCGCTCAGCCGGTGTAGGAATTAGAATATTTATGCCAATGTTTGGATTACTAGGTTTAGATTGGGGTTACCCGCTTGACTTATTGCCGGGTCAAACCCAAAGAAAAGGACAAGTACACTTTACCATTGGAGGTAACATTAACGGTTGGTAAAATATAGTGGCATAATTTTAGCAGAACAAAACAAAATTTAGAGATATGAAAAAGTTAATTTTAAGTTTTGTAGCATTACTAAGTATAATAGGAGTAAATGCTCAACAGTATAAAATAGGTTATGTAGATACTGAGTATATCTTAAATAGTATGCCCGAATATAAAGAGGCACAAAAAGAACTTGACAAGCTTTCTGCTGACTGGCAACAACAAGTTGAAAGAAAATACACAGAAATAGAAAAAATGTATAAAAATTATCAGGCTGAGGAAATTCTTCTTACGGAAGAAATGAAAAAAAAGCGGGAGGATGAAATTATACAAAAAGAAAGGGATGCTAAAGAATTTCAAAAAAGTAAATTTGGAGTTGATGGTGAATTATTTAAAAAGAGAAAAGAACTAATTCAACCCATTCAAGATAAGGTTTACGAAGCTATAGCTGATGTAGCTAAAGCAGGAAGTTACTATATTATATTTGATAAAGCCAGTCAAAACGGTTTAACTATTCTTTACGCTAAGTCTTCCATCAATGTTAGTGATGACGTTTTAAAGAAAATGGGCTTTACTCCTGGTGAGTCAAAATAAAAAATTAATGTATTATTGCACACGATTTAATTTAAACAACATGAAGAAGATATTTTTAATTGCACTATTAGTTACCGGAATAGGATTCGCAAATGCACAAAAATCCTCAAAAATAGGTCATATAGATACTCAAGAATTATTAGAGTCAATGCCTGAAAGCAAAGCAGTACAAGAGCAACTTAATAATTATGTAAAAGAGCTTGAAACCCAAATCAAAGCTATGGGAGTTGAATACGAAACAAAACTTAAAGACTACCAAAATAAGTTAGCTGCCGGAACAATGACTGATTTAATAAAAAAGACAAAAGAGCAAGAAATAATGGATTTAGAGAAAAGAATTCAGGAGTTTCAACAAACTGCACAGGCAGACATTCAGGCTAAGGAAAATGAATTGTTAGAGCCTATTCTTGACAAAGCAAGAGAAGCAATAAGCAAAGTGGCTAAAGCTAATGGCTTTGCCTATATTCTTGATTTAAGCTCAGGCGCTGCCGTATTTCATGAAGGTGGTGAAGATATTTTACCAATGGTAAAAAAAGAGTTAGGGATTACTGCTGCTGCCGGAAAATAACTTTTTCTTAATACTATTTAAGCCAAAATCGAATGTTTTATACTACATTTGGTTTTGGCTTTTTTTATGGACAATTCTAATCTAAAATCGGAAAACCCAATTGGAATTTTTGACTCAGGAGTTGGGGGTCTGACAGTTGCTTATGCTATTAAAAAAGCACTTCCAAATGAAAAAATAATCTATTTTGGAGACTTAGCCCACCTGCCCTATGGAGAAAAATCTCCTGAAGCAATCAAGGCTTACGCAAAAGACATCGTAAACTTTTTACTTTCAAAAAAGTGTAAAAGCATAGTTATTGCCTGTAATTCTGCATCAGCCGTAGCCGCCAGAACTGTTGCAAGGCAAATAAAAAATAAAGCTATTTTGGTTACTGTTATTGAGCCAACGGCAAAATATGTAGCAAATAACTACAACAAACAAGAAGTAGGGGTAATTGGAACAAAAGCCACCATTAATTCTTGTATTTATCCAAATACTATTCGAAAAATCAACCCAACCATAAAAATTAAAACCAAAGCAACTCCATTATTAGTTCCAATCATAGAAGAAGGATTCAAAAACTCTATTATAAGTAAAGAAACATTATCTGTTTACTTATCATCAAATGAATTAAAAAATATACAGGCTATTGTTTTGGGATGTACTCATTACCCTATTATTAAAGCACAAATAAAAGAGTATTATAAAAACAGTATTGAGGTTATTGATTCTGCAAAACTAGTCGCAACAGAATTAAGAAATTTATTAAGTAAAAAAGGGCTATTAAATACACTTAAAAACCCAAAACACGAATTTTTTGTTTCAGATTATACCACTGTTTTTGAAAAAACAGCTCGAATCTTTTTTCGCTCCCCAATAAAATTAAAGCAAATAAAGCTTTAAGACATTAATTCTAAAAGTTTTATATCTTAGTACTTAAAACCATCCTACCTATGCAAAAAGTCTTTTTAATTTCAGTAATAACACTTTTTTTATATTCATGTAATAACGAATCTCCAAAAACAGAAGAAGCAAATGAGGATAAACTAGGCTTTGATCTGGCTAACATTGATTCAACTGTACATCCCAACCAAAATTTTTATCAATTTGCTGCTGGAAATTGGGTAAAAAACAACCCTGTTCCTGCTTCTGAAGCTGCTTGGGGAGCTTTTAATATTGTAAGAGACAGGAATAACGAAATTCTTAAAAAGATTTTTGAAGATGCTGCTGCCAATAAAAATGCTGAAAAAGGGAGCAACACACAAAAAATTGGTTCCTTCTATCGTACAGCTATGGACACTAACAAGCTAAATGCTGAAGGAATTGCCCCTCTAAAGCCTTACTTTGAAGAAATTGATGCATTAACTAAAAACGAAGAAATTATTCCATTATCTGCCAAGTTAATTAGAAGCGGGATAGAATCCTTAGTTGACTTTGGTTATCATGTAGATTTTAAAGATAATTCAAGAAAATTACCTATTGTTGGCTTTGCCCAAACAGGCTTACCAAACAAAGATTACTATCTAAAAGAAGATGAGGCATTTAAAAAATATAGAGAAGAGTATCTAAAGTTTGTTGATAATAGTTTTAAGTTGGCAGGACTTTCTGATAAGGAGCCTAGTAAAACAATTTTTTCAATAGAAAAAAAGCTGGTTACTCCTCAACTTTCTAGTGTAGAAAGAAGAAACCTGGAATTAATGTATAACATCTACTCACAAGAAGATTTAAGAAAAACATATCCAAATATAGATTGGGATGCAATGTTTAATACCTACAGCCTTGGTGAACTTGAAGAAATTAATGTGCTTCAACCTAAATATATTGCTGAGGTAAATAAGCTCCTAAAAGAAATTCCTATTGAAGATTGGAAAACTTACTTGAGATGGAGAGTCATTAGGGCAGGCTCAAGTTATCTTTCCTCTGATTTCGAAAAAGAAAATTTCAACTTCTACTCAGGAGTGCTAAGAGGAACAAAAGAACAAAAACCAAGATGGGAAAGAATGATTGAAACAGGAAATAGAAATCTGTCAGAAATTGTTGGGCAAGAATTCGTAAAAGTTGCTTTCTCAGAAGAATCTAAAGAAAGAATCCAAACAATAGTTAAAAATATTCAGGCCGTTTTCAAAGAAAGATTAATGAATCTTTCATGGATGAGTGACTCTACTAAGCAGCTGGCGCTTGAAAAATTAGAATCCTTTAAATTTAAAATTGGATACCCTGATAAATGGCAAGACTATAGCAAGCTTGAAATTACAGACAAATCCTTTTTTGATAATATTTTGGCAGTGAACAGATTCAATTTTGACAAACAAATTGCTGAAAGAAATGACCCTATTGATAAAGCAGAATGGGCTACTTACCCTCAAATTGTTAATGCTTTTTATCATCCCATTAATAACGATATTACTTTCCCGGCAGGAATATTACAACCGCCATTTTTTATGCCCGATGCCGATGATGCTATTAATTATGGTTCTATTGGAGCAGTTATAGGCCATGAATTTTTGCATGGCTTTGATGATCAGGGAAGTAAATTTGACAAAAACGGTAATATGCAAAACTGGTGGACTGAACAAGATAGAACAAAATTTGATGCCAATACCCAACGATTAGTAAATCAATTCAATGAGTTTTCACCGTTAGAAGGAGTTTTTGTAAACGGTCAACTAACACTTGGTGAAAATATTGCTGACTTTGGAGGACTGACCATGAGTTATCATGCCATGAAAAAAGCCTATAAAGGAAAAGAAGACGACTTGATTAGCGGTTTTAATCCTGCACAACGATTTTTCTTAGGATGGGCACAAGTTTGGGCAGTAAATATGACCGATGATATGCTTAGAACACTTGTAAACACAGACCCACATTCTCCGGGACAATATAGGGTAAATGGTCCTTTATCTAATATGCCTGAGTTTTATGAAACCTGGGGAGTTAAAGAAAATGACGGAATGTACCGACATGATAGTGTTAGAGTAGTTATTTGGTAAAGTAACTTTTTACAAGTCTTTCTGTTAATATCTCAATTTTAAATATGTTTAACACAAGCTCTTTTTTCAGAGTTTTGTGCTATTCTTCAATAATTATATTATGAAAAAATCATTTATTTTATACTTACTTCCATTAGTTTTATTCGCTTGTGTACCTGCACGTCAGTACGAAGAAGTGAAAGATAAATACCAAAAATGTGATGATGAACTAACTGCTCTAAAAGCATCCGTTAAAGATATTGAAGAGCAAAATAAAGAGTTAACGGCATTAGTTGACCAATTAAAAAACCACAAAGCTACTTTAGAAAAAGATACCAGCGTTTTAGGTAAATCACTCAGAATAAAAGAACAACAATACGATAAAATTAATCGTCTTAATGATGAAATTCAGCGAAAACTAGAGGAGCTTAAAAAAGGAAATGAGCTAGAAGCTCAAAAACTTTCAGGAGAATTATTAAAAACACAAGCCGATTTACAGAAAAAAGAAGATGCGCTAAAAGCTCTGGAAGCAGAATTGAATTTAAAAAGTATGCAGCTAAAAGAAAGAGAAGCAAAAGTAAAAGAGCTTGAGCAAATCTTAGCAAACAAAGACAAAGCTGTTAGAGAACTAAAAGAAAAAGTACAACAAGCTCTACTTGGTTTTGAAAATAATGGCTTAACTATCGAACAAAAAAATGGAAAGGTTTACGTTTCACTTGAAGAAAGCTTATTGTTCGCCTCAGGAAGCTATACCGTCAACTCTAAAGGAACCGATGTTCTTAAAAAACTGGCAAAAGTATTAGAACAAAATACAGATATTAATGTAATGGTGGAAGGACATACCGACAATGTTCCTTACAAAGGCTCAGGAGATTTAAAAGACAATTGGGACTTAAGTGTAAAAAGAGCTACTTCAGTGGTGAAAATTATAATTGACAATAGCTCTGTAAAACCTGAAAGGTTAATAGCTGCCGGAAGAAGTGAATATGTTCCGTTAGACAATTCAAATACAGCAGAGGCACGTAAGAAAAACAGACGAACTGAAATTATATTAACTCCAAAAATTGATGAGTTACTTAAAATTTTAGAAGACAACTAGTCCACAAATAGAAATATCGAATTTGGGTTAAACTTGGTACAATAACTCAAATAGCTTATCTTGCTAAACCTTTTTAAAGGAAAACTACATCAATTTGATATTTTGTACTGCTTTTTAAATGACTAATTTAGAACAAACTATTACACAATTTGACAGCTTCAACTTACTGGAATCCATAGTATTAGTATGCGATGACAAAGGGGATATTGTATTTGCCAATAAAGCAGTTCAAAATATTCTAGGATATGACCAAGGCGAACTATTAGGAAAAGAGTGGTGGGAAAAAACAGAAACCCTTAATAACCTTGATAAAGAAAGAAGAAAAAGCATTGCCGCAGATATGGCAAAGGGTGTTATCCCTATTGATAAATCTCAATTAGAATTAACTCCCATAAAAAGGAAAGACGGGAAAATTGTTTGGACACAATGGACCAGTTCCAGAGTAAACGGTAATTTACTTATTGGGGTTGCCCAAGATATCTCAAAGAATAAAGAATCAGAAGAAGAGTTAAAACGCAGTAACGAAAATGCAAGAGTATTGAGTGAAATCGGGCGCCAGATTAGCTCTACAAGATCCATCGTTAAAGTAATTGACCAAGTTTACGAAAACGTAAACAGACTAATGGATGCTACGGCATTTGGTGTTGGATTAGTGGATAAAGAAACTCACCGTTTAAATTTTCCAAGATTAATTGAAAAAGGTGTTGTATTGGAAAACGCTGGGTATGATTTGAATGACGATTCAAGATTAGCTATTCTTTCTGTTAAAAACGAAAAAGAAATCATTATCAATGATTTTGACAATGAAATAAAAAATTACACCTCTGTTAAAGCTGCTCCCGTTGCAGGAGAATCTTCACAATCAATCATCTATTTACCATTAAAGTTAAAAGATGAGGTTATTGGTGTTGTTACGGTTCAAAGCTTTGAAAAATCAGCTTATGACGAATATCAACTTAACCTTTTAAGAAACCTTTCTGTTTATATAGCTAATGCCATTGAAAGTGCTCATCTGTACGAAACAATGGAAGAGCAGATTAAGCAAAGAACTCAGGAAGCCCTTAGTCAAAAAGAAAAACTTGAAGCCAATTATGCAAACACTAAGTTACTAAGCGAAATTGGTCAACAAATGGCTTCTTCCCTTAGTTTTGAAGAAATATTTATCACGCTCCATGAAAATGTAAACAAGGTAATGAATGCCGAAATGTTTGGTGTTCGGATTTATCATCCGGAGTCAAATATGATTGAATATAAATATGAAATGGAAGGAGGGCAAAGAGAGCCCGTTGTTTTTGTTCCTATGAATGATGACGACAATTATTCCGTCTGGTGTATCAAAAACAAAAAAGAAATTTTTATAAACGACAATAAAAAAGAGTTTAAAAAATATGTAAAGGAAATTAAAGTTCCTATGGGGCAAATGCCTAACTCACTTCTCTTTTACCCCATGATTGTAAAAGATAAAGTAATAGGAGTGATTACCGTACAATGTATGGAAAAAAATGCCTATAACGATTATCATCTTGACGTATTAAAGACACTTGCATCTTATGCAGGTTCAGCATTACATAATGCTGCTTTATATGAAACTCTAGAAATAAAAGTAAAAGACAGAACACTTGCACTTGAAGAAAAAAATAAAAGCATAATGGACAGCATTAATTATGCTAAAAGAATTCAAGATGTAATACTACCCGAAAAAAAAATAATTGATAAGTTCCTAAAAGATTATTTCATTTTTTATCAGCCTAAAGACATTATTAGTGGAGATTTTTATTTAATTGATGAAATTATTACTAGCAATGGAGAAAAGCTGCACTCCATGATTATTGGCGATTGTACAGGGCATGGTGTTCCGGGAGGAATGTTAAGCATGTTATGCAGCAGTTTAATCAGGCAATCCTTTAAAATGAAAGAAATTAATTCTCCGGCAGACTCTCTTAAGTTTGTAAGCAATCAATTACAATCTCTTTTTAAAGGAGATTCAAACAAAAGAACTTTAATGGATGGTATGGATGCAGCCTACTGTGTATTAAATAAAGAAAAGAAAGTGCTTCACTTTGCAGGAGCGAATAATTCTTTACTAATAGTTAGAGACAATAACATAATGGAAATAAAAGGTGATAAACAAAGTGTTTCATACACCGAAAACTTTATACCTTTTAATCTACATGAAATAAAAATTCAAGAAAACGATATTCTTTATCTTTTCACAGATGGATTTCCCGACCAATTTGGTGGTGAGAATGATAAAAAATATAAGAAAAATCAGTTTAAAGATTTTCTACTTTCTATACATCAGAAACCAATGGAAGAGCAATACAAATTGGTAAATGAAGAGTATTTGAATTGGAAAGGAAACAATGAACAAACTGATGACATTTGTATTTTAGGTGTTAGAGTATAATGCATTTAAAGGTCAAAAATCTTGTAGAAAAGCTAGAACTATTTCCCCACCCTGAAGGCGGTTTTTATAAGGAAACATATAGAAGTAAGGAAACTATAAAACAAGATAGTTTAAGAAATGATATAGAAGGAGAAAGAAATTACGCTACCGGAATTTACTTTTTGTTAACCTCTGATAATTTTTCGGCTTTTCATAGAATTAAGCAAGACGAAGTGTGGCATTTTTATGATGGTTCACCACTTATTGTTCACATAATAGACCAAAACGGAAAATATAAAGCTGTTGAAATTGGCAGAAATATTGAAAAAGGAGAAGTTCCGCAATATGTAGTTCCTGCTGATTGTTGGTTCGCTTCAAGCGTAAAAGAACCCAATAATTATTCTTTTGTTGGTTGTACCGTTTCTCCGGGTTTTGATTTTAGAGATTTTGAATTAGCAGACAGAGAAACTTTAATTAAAGAATATCCTTCGCACAAAGAAATAATTACGAAGCTAACCAGATAACTTTATACTTTCAACCCTAAACTAGTTCTCACCCGTTTTAGAACATCTTGAGCCACTACTTTTGCTTTGGCAGCACCTTTTGCCAGTTCTTCATCCAAAAGAGCCTTGTTTTCCATTAATTCAAAATACTTAGCTCGCTCGTTTTGAAACTTTGTAAGAAGTAATTCATAAAAAGCTTGTTTTGCATGGCCATAGCCATAACCGCCCGCTCTGTATTTTTTATCCATTTCAGTAACTTCTTCTTTGGTTGCAAGAAGTTTATACAACTGAAACACATTACATGTATCAGGATTTTTTGGTTCTTCAAGCGGAGTGCTATCTGTTTCAATAGCCATTACTTGCTTTCTTAGTTGTTTATCGGGTAAAAAGATATTAATGAAATTATTTCTTGACTTACTCATCTTTTCACCATCTGTTCCGGGAATAAGCATCGTATCTTCCTGAACTTTTGGCTCCGGTAAAACTAACACTTCACCCATCTGGTTATTAAAACGAGCTGCTACATCTCTTGTCATTTCTAGATGCTGTAATTGGTCTTTACCCACAGGAACTATATCGGCATCATACAACAAAATATCTGCTGCCATAAGCATTGGGTAGGTAAATAATCCCGCATTTACATCTTGTAATCTGTCTGCTTTATCTTTAAAAGAATGTGCAAGCGTTAGTCGCTGGTAGGGATAAAAACACATTAAGTACCATGTCAATTCAGTTACTTCCGTTACATCACTTTGGCGGTAAAAAACAGTTTTATTAGTATCTAAGCCACAGGCTAACCAAACAGCAGCAACAGAATAGGTGCTTTCTTTTAACTCCTCTCCATTTTTAATTTGAGTATAAGAATGTAAGTCTGCAATAAATAAAAACGACTCATTTGTGCCCTCATTAGCAGCATTAATTGCAGGAATCATTGCTCCTAATAAATTACCCAAATGTGGTGTTCCTGTGCTTTGTACGCCTGTTAATATTCTTGCCATTTTAAGCTTCTGAAAAATATTTTTTTAAATCCTGACCAATGTCTTTTCTAAAATTCACTCCCTCAAATGTAATATTTTGAACGGTTTTATAAGACAATTCCAATGCCTCTTCCATAGTATCTGCAAGAGATGTAATTGCTAACACTCTTCCTCCACTGGTTAGTACTTTCCCATCATTCAGTTTGGTTCCGGCATGAAAAATAATGCTGTCTGTTGACTTATCCAATCCGCTAATCTCTTTCCCTTTTTCGTAAGCCTCCGGATAGCCACCCGAAACCATAATTATAGTTGCTGCCGTTTTATCTGATAATTTAAACTCAACTTCATTTAGCTTTTGATTGGCAACCGCTTCAAAGGTTTCTAATAAATCAGATTCGATTCTTGGCAATACTGCTTCCGTTTCCGGGTCGCCCATTCTCACATTATACTCAATTACAAAAGGGTCTCCATTAACGTTCATCAAGCCTATAAAAACAAAGCCTTTGTAATCAATATTATCCTTTTCAAAACCATGAACAGTAGGTTTAATAATTCTTTCTTCTACTTTTTGTAAGAAGCTCTCATCGGCAAACGGCACAGGAGAAATTGCTCCCATTCCGCCTGTATTTAAACCTGTATCACCTTCACCAATTCGCTTATAGTCTTTTGCCGCAGGTAAAACTTTGTAGTTTTTACCGTCTGTTAAAACAAAAATGGAAAGTTCAATTCCATTTAAAAACTCTTCAATAACTACTTTGGCGCTGGCCTCACCAAACTTAGCATTGAGCAACATTTCGTCTAATTCTTTTTCAGCTTCCTCAATATTATCTAGAATTAAAACTCCTTTTCCGGCAGCTAAACCATCAGCCTTTAAAACATAAGGCGGTTGTAGCTCCTGTAAAAAAGCTTTGGCTTCATTTAAAGTAGAAGATTCAAATGTTTGATATCTAGCAGTGGGAATATTGTGTTTTTGCATAAATGCCTTGGCAACATCTTTACTGCCTTCCAGCATAGCACCTTCTTGTGACGGACCAATGATAGCAACATCTTTTAGCAAAGCATCATCTTTAAAATAAGCGACAACACCTTTTACCAATGGGTCTTCCGGTCCTACCACCACTAAATCTATGCCTTTTTCAAGCACAATTTTTTTAATGCCATCAAAGTCAGTAACACTTACATTTATGTTTTCTCCACAGGCAGAAGTACCTGCATTTCCGGGAGCAATATAAAGATTAGACAATTTTTTACTTTGAGCAATTTTCCAAGCAAAAGCATGTTCTCTACCACCAGAGCCTAACACCAAAACATTCATAATAATTGATTTTATACAAAGAAAATAAAAAAGGCCATCTTGAAAGACAGCCTTTAAAATAAGTTTTTCAATTTTTATTCAGATACTTTCACTCTTTTAATACTACAGCCAAGGGCATCGGTTTCGGTTGGAACAATGGGTTTACCTTCCACCATTTTGTACATGGCATCCATCAGAT
Source organism: Bacteroidia bacterium (assembly GCA_030426475.1). Lineage (GTDB taxonomy): Bacteria > Bacteroidota > Bacteroidia > Flavobacteriales_E > Vicingaceae > CALALS01. Next base: position 1,085 of record JAUHYR010000083.1, on the reverse strand, counting down.
ATTTGTTCTTTACGTCTTTTTCTTTATTTACATTATCGTCAATAGCACCTTTGTAGGCTAATTTTAAATCCTTGTTAAATAAAAATACGTGAGGAGTAGTTTTTGCGCCAAATGCATCAGCCAATAAAGAGTTTTTATCTACCACATAAGGGCTCAAATATTTATTATCATAAGCATGTTCTTTCATCTTTTCAAACGAATCATCTCCTTCTCTTTTAGCTTCATTAGAATTGACCAATACAATTCCTATTTTGAGTCTATCGGCAAGTTTGTGTAAGTTATTATATCTTCCTTGCCATCCTTCAACATCTTTCTCTTTTCTACCCACTACAAAAGGGCAAGTATTACACGAAAATATAACCAATAAACCTTTTTCATTTTTTAAAGATTGAAGAGTGTAATTTTTCCCATCAATTCCCATCATCTCATAGCTTTGCTCAGGAGCTTCCGCACCGATAGCTATGGTAGAATGTTCATTATTTATTTTCCATGCCGTAAGTGCAAAAAAAGCTACAGCAAATAATAGCATTAATTTTTTCATATTGAGTATTTTATACATAAACAAAGTTAACTAAATTTAGTTGAAAGTTCACAAAGAATAAAGTTTATAAAGAAAAATCCATCTGCTTTCCTGTTTATAAACTTTCCACTAAAGTGGAATATTGCCATGTTTTTTCTTAGGCAATTTCACCGCTTTATTTTCCAACATTTCAAATGCTTTAATCAGCTTTTTACGAGTATCTTCAGGTTTTATTACCTCATCCACATAACCTCTTGCAGCAGCATTATATGGATTAGCAAATAGTTCGGCATATTCTAATTCTTTTTGCTTTAATGTTTCTTCAGGGTTTTTAGACTCTGCTATTTCTTTTTTGAAAATAATTTCAGCAGCACCTTTAGCTCCCATTACAGCAATTTCTGCAGAAGGCCAGGCATAATTCATATCTGCGCCAATGTGTTTAGAGTTCATTACATCATAAGCACCACCATAAGCTTTTCTTGTAATTACAGTAATTCTGGGAACTGTAGCTTCAGAAAATGCATATAATAGTTTTGCTCCGTTAGAAATAATGGCATTCCATTCT
>JAUHYR010000082.1 GCA_030426475.1 Bacteroidia bacterium | reverse complement strand
TTTTGTAGGATTGGGATAAAATTTTGCTTCTATTTCTTGTAGCTGATTATTTTCTTCAATGTTTAATATATAAGCCATTTCACTGGCACAAGAAACATTATTGGTAATGCTATCTACTGCTCTTACACGATAGGAATGGATAGAATATGGATAAGATAAAGTATCTATATAACCATATCCCTCCACAATTCCTGAATTAATTTTTACAAAATAATATTGATTTTCAGGAAACCTAAGCCTAACCTCAATAGAATACTTCCTATTAGAATTCGTAATAGTATCCTGCCAATTAATTCTTACTGCGGCTTTTCCATTGAATTGAATTGGCGTTGCAGAAACATTATAAGGTGTACTATGCATATTACAACCATTACTATCTATATGAGCTATCCAATTATCTCCTACACCATTTGCGTCAAAATACACACCAAAAACGGTATATCCTTTATCACTTTCCTTAATAAGCATATTTGCAGCAGTAGATGATTTTGAATTTTGAGAAGTCAAGTACTCTCGGTTATTAATAAAGCCAAAATCAGTCATCCTTAAACTATCTCCGTCTTTACTAATCTTTAAGAGATTAGCATTTAAGTATATATCATTTATAATTAAATCATAATTTCCAAAATTGTCTTCAGCTATAGCGGCCACATCAACTGCATCACTAATAAAGCTATGTTTTTTTCTCCACAATAATGTATTTTGCAAGTCTAATTTCAATAAATTAAATTTCTGATAATTAGATGTTTCGGCTATTATCCCTCCTGCTAGAATATATCCGTCTATAGTACTATAAATTATCGATGGTATAGAATGATCATTATTTCCAGAAACTATATCTCTGTAAATATTTCTAGCCCATTGTTGGTTACCATTACTATCTAATTTCAATACCCTTAAATCATTCGGACCACCTATACTAATGTTTTTATTATAGTTTCCTAATATAGCAAATCCATTATCAGTAGTTTTGGTTATACAATATCCTCCTGATGTTCCTATCATCCCTGAACCAGGAGAAACATATTTTTTCTCCCAAATGATATTACCTAACGTATCCAGTTTCATCAACATCATCTGATAAGATTTCCCTGCAACACTATCTGTTCCCACCACATAAATATAATTATTGTGATATAAAGCAGCTTCAAATACTCTTGCTATACCTGTATCGGGTGGATAAGTTTTAAAATATATGCTATCTAAGCTGGTATTGGTTTTATACAAATAAGCTGAAAACATTTTTTTATTGTTCTTAAATGTTCCATAGTAACCAACCCTATAAAAGCTTCCGGTAGTTGATTGTACTAATGAATTTGGATAATAACTTTTAACAATAGCTTTTGAGGTATCGTAAATTTCTTTGTATTTAATCGAATTTCCAAGGGAGTCCAGCTTTTCCATTGTTATTCCGAAAATATTCTTTCCGTTTAATACAAAAGTGTTATTACCTGCTACATAATAATATCCATCATGTTTTTCACAAGCATTAATATTTTCATCTCCATGTTGGTTCCAAGACTTGTAATAACTAAGAATGTTGTAAATCCTATTTTTAGAATATGGTTCAAGCCTAATTTGTTTTCACCAACTTCTTCACTTTACTTCGTCCGTTTGAAGTGGTTATATAATACAAATATACGCCATTTGTCTAACCTCTTTTTAACTAACTACTAATTTCTATCTTTGTTATTATTTTAAGAATTATGCAAAACTGGACATACGAAGAACTTCTTTCTGTTTACAACACACCATTGTTAGATTTAATCTACAAAGCGGCTACCGTACACCGTGAAAATCATGATGCAACTAAGGTGCAAGTAAGCACATTGCTTTCCATAAAAACCGGTGGTTGTCCGGAAGATTGTGGCTACTGTCCGCAAGCGGCTCGTTACCATACGGGCATTGAAAAAAATGATTTAATGAGTGTGGAGCAAGTAAAAAAAGCTGCAAAAGAAGCAAAAGACAAAGGTTCCTCTCGTTTATGTATGGGCGCTGCCTGGAGAAACGTTAAAGAAGGAAAAGACTTTGATGCGGTAGTAGATATGGTAAGAGCGGTAAATGAGTTAGACATGGAAGTGTGTTGCACGTTGGGAATGATTACCGAAAGTCAAGCAAAGCGATTAGAACATGCCGGGCTTTATGCTTACAACCACAACTTAGATTCTTCTGAAGAATATTACAAAGAAGTAATTTCTACCAGAGGCTATGAAGATAGATTAAAAACGATTGACAATGTTCGTAAAACAAACATCACCGTTTGTTCGGGCGGTATTATTGGTATGGGAGAAAAAGCTGAAGACAGAGTAAAAATGCTGTTGACTTTAGCCAATATGAATCCAACTCCTGAGTCTGTTCCTATCAATGCTTTAGTTGCAGTAGAAGGGACTCCTTTAGAAGACCAACAAAAAACTCCTATTTGGGATGTAGTAAGAATGATTGCCACCACCAGAATTGCACTGCCTAAAACTCAGGTTAGACTTTCTGCAGGAAGAACAGACATGAGCAATGAAGGACAAGCATTATGTTTTATGGCGGGTGCAAGCTCTATCTTTGCGGGAGACAAATTATTAACTACTCCTAATCCAGATTTTGTTTCGGATATGGAGTTATTCAACATTCTTGGACTTTCTCCAAAAGACCCGTTTGCCGATAAATGCAAGCCGGAAATTAAAGAAGACATTGCTTCTTCCTCTGATGAAAAATGGAGCAGACCAGCACATCAAATTGAAAAAAACCTGGTAGCAACAGAAAAAGGGAAAGAAGCCAGAAAAGCAGTAAAATCATAGCTTTTTGTCATTCAATCAGTCGCTATCCGAGAAGCTAAAAAAAAGAGAAGAACAAGGTTTATTGCGTTCCTTAAAAACCTATGACGGCTTAATTGATTTTTTCTCCAACGACTATTTAGGTTTTGCAAAAAAGAACTTCAACCTCATTGCAAACGAAGAGTCGCTATCCAACGGCTCTACCGGCTCACGCTTAATTAGCGGCAATTCTGCTTTTGTAGAATCACTGGAAAAAGAGATTGCAAGCTTTTTAGATGCCCCATCAGGCTTGATTTTTAACTCAGGTTATGATGCTAATCTGGGTTTGTTTTCTTGTATTGCAGATAAAGAAGACACTATTATTTATGATAAATTCATTCATGCTTCCGTAAGAGACGGCATCCGTTTAGGCAAGGCCAGCGCATTTTCATTTAAGCATAACGATTGTGACGACTTGCTCAAAAAAATAAATCATGCATCGGGTAAAATTATTGTTGCCGTTGAGTCTGCTTACTCTATGGACGGAGACATTGCGCCTCTTAAACAAATTGTTTCGATATGCGAAAAATATAACGCAAGTCTTATTGTAGATGAAGCCCACAGTATTGGAGTTCATGGAAAAAACGGACAAGGGTTAGTGTATGAATTAGGGCTACAAGAAAGTGTTTTTGCAAGAGTAAGCACTTTCGGAAAAGCCTTAGGCTGTCATGGAGCAATCGTTTTAGGTTCTAATGAATTAAGAAATTACCTCATCAATTTTGCACGTTCGTTTATTTACAGTACCGCCTTACCTTTTCACTCTCTAAAAACTATTCAAAAAGCATTTGAAGAATTAAAAAATTCACAGCAAGAAAAAGAACAGCTTTTTAAAAACATTTCACACTTTCACACTGTTTTTAAAGATGTGAAGGGTATTTCAAAAAATCAACATCCTATTCAATCGCTTTTGGTTGTGGGAAATAAAAAGACTGTTGCTTTAGCTAATAAAATAGTAGAGAATGGATTTGCCGTAAAAGCAATTTTATCGCCCACCGTGCCCAAAGAAACTGAGCGTATCCGAATTAATGTACATGCATATAATACCTTTGAAGAAATTAATGCGCTTTTTGCCATTATATCTGAAAATATAACATGAATTATTTTGTAACGGGCATAGGAACGGATGTGGGAAAAACGGTTGTTTCAGCCATTCTTTGTGAAGCACTGAAGGCTGATTACTGGAAACCCATACAAACAGGCATTGAGCTTGGAAAAGACAGTGATACCGTAAAATCATTATTGACTAACTCTTCCTCTGTTATTCACCCTGAAAGTTATCTTTTTGCAAAACCGCTTTCACCGCATGTGGCATCAGAAAGGGAGACAATTGAATTAAAAAATATTCAAATCCCGCAAACAAAAAACCATTTAATAATTGAAGGAGCCGGAGGAATTTTAGTCCCTATTAACGAAACCGAAACATTATTAGACGTAATAAAAAAAGTGCAGGCAAAAGTTGTGTTAGTAAGCAGAAATTATTTGGGAAGCATTAATCATACTTTGCTTTCTGTAGAAGTTTTAAAGCAACACCATGTTCCTATAAAAGGAATTATTTTTAATGGAGAAGATACTTGCAGCGGAGAAGAAATCATTATCAAAAAAACTAATCTGAAAGTGCTTGGTAGAATCCCTGAAGTGAAACAATTAGATAAAGAAACTATTTTAAATCTTTCAAAAACAATACCATTTTGAGTTGGTCTGAACGAGATATTTTAGTGAATTGGCATCCTTTTACTCAAATGAAATTGGAGAATAATCCTTTGCCAATAGTCAGAGCAGAAGGCGCTTATTTATATGACGATAAAGGCCAAAGATATATTGACGTTATTTCTTCCTGGTGGGTAAACATACACGGGCATTGTCATCCGTACATTGCTGAAGCAATTGCAAAACAAGCTAAAGAACTTGACCAGGTAATTTTTGCGGGATTTACTCATCCTAAAGCAGTAGAATTATCCGAAAGGCTTTTGACTCTTTTAGGCAAGCCTTATCAAAAAGTATTCTTTTCAGATGATGGTTCTACCGCAGTTGAGGTAGCCATAAAAATGGCAATGCAGTATTGGTTTAATAAAGGCTATTCAAAACCTGAAATTATTGCTTTTAAACAAGCCTATCATGGTGATACGTTTGGGGCAATGTCTATAGGTGGCAGAGGTGGTTTTAATAAACCTTATGAACCACTTTTATTTGATGTGAAGTTTATAGATGCACCCGCTTTTGGAAACGAAAAAGAAACTATTTCTGCTCTTAAAAGTGCTATTTCAGACAGAACATCTGCTTTTATTTTTGAGCCTTTGGTGTTAGGTTCAAATGGTATGTTTATGTATTCTGAAGCGGTGTTAAATGAGTTAATTAAAGTTTGTAAACAAAATAATGTCATCACCATTGCGGATGAGGTAATGACAGGTTTTGGCAGAACAGGAAAAATGTTCGCCACTCAAGATTTAGTGAACAGACCTGACATAATAGTGTTGTCAAAAGGAATTACAGGAGGAAGCTTACCGCTTTCGGTTACCATAGCTAATGACAACATTTATCAGGCATTTTATGATGATGATAAACGAAAAATGTTTTTCCATGGACATTCTTATACCGCCAATGCTATAAGCTGTGCTGCTGCTTGCGCATCATTAGATGTATTTGAAAACGAAAATACGCTTGAAAAAATTCGGCAAATAAGTGATTGGCATAACCAATTCAAAAAAGAATTAGAGCGACTTGGTAACATTAAAAACATACGCCAAACCGGAACAATTATCGCTTTTGATGTGATAGAGACTAAAGAAAACTCTTACTTCTCAAGCTTAAGAGATGTTCTTTATGAGAAGTTTATTTCTAAAAACCTACTGATTCGACCTTTGGGAAATACAGTTTATTTAATGCCCCCTTATTGCATTTCCGAGAAAGATATGAATGAAGTATATTATGGATTATTAGATGTTTTGAAGAGTATTTAGTTTACTCATCATCGTCATCAAATTCTTCAGACTTAAAGTTTTTACGGATAATGTTTTCCTGTTCTTTAGCCTTAGCTTTTCTTTTAGCCATTTCAGCCTCTTCCAATACTTTCGGGTCCCACTTTTTATAGTCTTCAATTCGTTTTTTAGCTGCGTTAGCTTCGGAGTATTCGCCTTTATTTGATAAATAATCTGCCCATTCTTTAAATGCAAAAGCTAATGTTCCTCTTGTTTCAATTGACGGCTCAAATCCGGCTTTATTTATCTCTTCTAATGCTGTTTTTACACTCATTTCTCCTCCGGCAATATTGTTCTTTTTAAGTTCACTTAAACCTTTCCACATTAAAAAAACAGGGTCATTAGAAAATTTTGCCGCATCTTTATATATGGTATAGGATTTTCTAAAATCTTCGGTAAGATAAAAGGTTTGTCCTAATTTACTTGCTGAATCTTTTAAGATTTTCAAAAAATCTGCAAACTCCTGTGCATATTCGTTTTTCTTATCTTTTCTGCCAAACTTATAGGCCCATTTCATGGAGTTTCTAAATGGCTTTTTTGCCAATTCCTCATCATACTTATCCGGATTTTTAGAAACTTCAAAATATGCCATTGAGCCATATATATATACTAACGGATTTCGGCTATACGAATCGTTATCTGAAAGTGATTCGCATTTGCTGATACACTTATCATATTTTTCATCTACATATAAAAACTTAATGTCCTGAATTTTTTTATCCTCTTGCGCAAAAGCTAATACTGGCAATAATGCAATAGCTAAAAATATCTTTCTCATCTGAATAAAATTTTATCGAATTTACAAATTAGTTTGCTTCTTTTTAAAATTGTAGTAGCTTATTTTAATATTTAATTTAAGATAGCCAAATAATTAGCTAACTCTTTTATTTTGTTTTATTTAATCAAAGACTGTGCCTTAGTGTAATATTTGTCAAAAAACTCTTGCACTTTGGCGGGTGGAGGGAACTTTGAATCTCCCCATATCCAGCTATAATTAATGGTTTTGTCCTTTACGGTTACTGAATAAGTCATGTTTCCAGGAACATTTATCGGCTCTTCTTTATTCATTAACTCGTTTATCTCTATATAAATGGTTTTTTCTTCCGCATCTGTCAGCTCTCCAACTTGCATTCTTTCTCCTTCTTCCTGAATAAATATTTTTCCTTCTTTGTCGTAAATGTAGGTGGTGTACATACCCGTAAACCCTCCTCCGCTCATAAACTGAATTTCAGGCAGCTCAATTCTTTCTTCAACGGTTACGGGTTTTGGGCTACAAGCAGATATAATTACTGCTAATAAAATTAGTCCTCTCATTATTTTAAAAGTTCTTTAATAGTTTCTTCTACTCCTTCATGGCTTGGTCTTGGTGCGTTTGTGTTTACTATTGCTCCGGTTTTGTCCGCTATCAAATATCTGGGAATTCCTCTTATTTCAAACTTATTCATAAAAGAATAACTAAAGCTTTGGTCTCCAAAAAAGTGCTCTCCGGTAATTCCAAGTTGCTTAATGGCTGCTTTCCAGTTTTCCGGTTTGTCATTAACCGCTACAAATAAAAATACTACATCTTCTCCTTTTAGCTTTTCTTGTAGTTGTAAAGAATATGGCATTTCTCTTTTGCATGGACCACACCAGCTCGCCCACACGTCAATATAAACTACTTTTCCTTTGTATTTTGCCAAAAGGTCTTCTATGCCTTTGTATTCACCTTCAATTTTGTTTGCACCATCGGGCAGAGGTTTGTTTTTTTCAGTTATGTACTCATCATATATCGGTTTTATTTGGCTTACATAAGCCTTATTTTTTGCATCCTCAAAATACTTTGGCGCAATACTGTCTATTAAAAAGTCCCAGTTATTACTTATAACAGTATATGCCGTGCTGGCTATAAATATTTCTTTAATTTCTCCTGAAAGTTTTTCGCTTCCTTTATCATACATATTGTTTAAAAACCATTTATCTATCTCTATATTATTTCCTGTTTTTTGATTATAAAAATCGTGCTGGAAGTAAAACTTAACTGCTAAATGATAGTTAAATGATTTTAGTGACTTAGTATCTGTAAGGCTCACGTCTTCCATAAAAGAAAAAGCTTTGTCATTAGGTTGAACACGCTTTTTCATACCTACTTGATAAAGGTTGTTGATAGAGCCGTAATTTATTTCTGCCTTCAATAAATTAATAAAACTGTCGGGTAGCTTTAACTTTTTTCCTTTCTTATCTATAAAATCCAGTTGTTCCTTCACCAGCTGTCTTTCCTTGTCGGCAAACTCTGCTAAATTGATGGAGTCTTTTAAATAAAGTGTCTGTTGAACGGAATAGATTTCCGTTGTCTTATCAGAAAAAGTAGAAGTTAATTCCGTAATTAACTGGTTTTCTTTTCCGTTATCTTCTTTAATTTTTAATGTATTAAAAAAGTCTTTCGCATCAAAGGTCAACTCTAAATTCGAATTAGGCTTAACATAAATTTGGGCCACTTTTGAACCATGAGAAAAATAGATTAAAGAAGGTTCTTCAACCGAAATAGTAGCTGAAAACTCTCCATCCTTTAAATTACTCATAACCATTTCATGCTTAGGCTGTGAAGTAATTATGTCATTGGTATAAACAAACTTTATTACTTGCTCTTCAGGATTATCTATTTTTCCTTTGATGGAAGCTGTTTGTGAAAATGATAATGTGCTGACTAATAGTGCTTTAAATAATATAAGGTATCTCATGGTAAAATTTATGTATTTGTTTTATGGAAATATTATGCCAAAGTCATCTCAATTGCAAAGACTTCAACAAAGCTAAATAAAATAAGACAAATATTCACCCTTAAAACTAAATGCTATGAAAACGAATAACAGAAACAAAAAAGGTTCAACATTATTTCAAACAGGATTAATTGTTGCTTTAAGCTTAAGCTTAGTTGCTTTTGAATGGAGATATGAAACCACTCCGATAAAAATTGTGGATGAAAGAACTTTTGACGGTGAAATAGAATTTATTCCTATTACTAAAACCGAAGAGGCTAAACCTGAAGCACAAAAAATAAAAATTACCAAAACATTTAACCCTGATATTCTTAAAGAAGTTCCAAATGATGTAAAAATAGATGAACCAAAAGAAGAAGACTCTGTTGCGGTTAAAGTTCCTGACTTTACTCCTGTTGTAGATGATAGAGATAAAGATGATGAGCCTGTTCACTTTATGGCAGTAGAAAAAATGCCAATGTACGATGATTGTAATGATGAAGGTGTTGCGTTCACAGAATCATGTACCTTAAAAAAGATGTATGCTCATTTAGGCAAAACTTTAAAATATCCGAAAATGTCTAAGGAGGCTAAAATTGAAGGAACTGTTCATGTTGAGTTTGTTGTAAACAAGCATGGCAAAGTGGTAAATGTAAATGCTTTAGGAGGCCCAAATCAAGAATTAAAAGATGCCGCTGTGACTGCTATATCATCTATGCCAAAAATGAATCCGGGAACTCAAAGAGGAAAAAATGTTAATGTAAAGTTTTTATTGCCAGTAGCATTTAAACTCAAAAAATAATTTTCTTGTAATGTCTAGTTATAAAAAAGCTGTTCTAAGATTGAACGGCTTTTTTCTTTTTAGAGGCTTTTTCTTCAGGAAATAACCCATGAATTTCGCTATCTATTCTTCTAATAATTTCTCCTAAATGCTCATTGTTTTCAGGGAATTTATTTTCATCTACATCCACAATTAAAAGCTTGCCCATATCATAAGTAGAAATCCATGCTTCGTATCTTTCATTAAGTCTTTTTAAATAATCTAAACGAATGCTTTCTTCATAATCTCTACCTCTTTTTTGAATTTGGTTAACCAAAGTAGGTACTGAAGCTCTTAAATAAATTAACAAATCCGGTGCTTCCACAAAATTTTCCATTAACTTAAATAAAGAGAAATAACTTTCGAAATCTCTGGTGGTCATTAAGCCCATAGAGTGTAAGTTAGGAGCAAATATGTAGGCGTCTTCGTAAATGGTTCTATCTTGAATGACATTTTTTCCGCTCTTGCGAATGTCCAGTACCTGGTTAAACCTGTTATTTAAGAAATATACTTGCAGGTTAAACGACCAGCGTTGCATGTCATTATAAAAATCGTTTAAGTATGGGTTATCATCTGCATCTTCAAAATGAGAATCCCATCCGTAATGTTTCGCTAAAAGATTGGTGAGAGTTGTTTTTCCTGCTCCTATGTTTCCGGTTACTGCTACTAGCATGTTCTTTATTTATCATGCTAAAATACAAATTATAGGGTTTATACAAACATAAACCTCAACTTTATTTAATGGAATACCTTATTAATCTTCTCTCAAAATATTCTTGTGGGTAACCCGCAAAGAAAAAGCTGTTAGAAATTTCTCCTATGGTCATAGAAAAATGCTTTTGAGTATTATATGTTTTGCCATTCCAATGAGTAAAAAGGGTTGAGGTATAATTAGTTTGTGCATTAATTGTGGTAAACTTACCTAGAGGGGTTTTTTTACTACTTTTTGGAAAACAAATTAACTCTGTTTTGTACATAGTGTCCTGACCATTTACATATGTTTGTTCTTGTATAGGATTTAGCATGTCTTTATATGAAAACTCTATTTTGCCTTCACTACTTACAATAGTTCCTGATGAGTCTCTTAAATATACTCTTGGAACACCAACTGTATAAAACCTTATGTCTCCTTCAAAAATAAGATACTTATTCCCTTTTATCATCGTATCTCCTGCAATCCACATACTGTCTATGTCGTTAAGTTTTGTCTCTAACCCTGTGCTGTCTATTTTATAGTACTGATAAACCCAGTAAGTATTTTTCTTAAATGAGAGTGGCGATTTTTTATATGTTGAATTTGCTATATATTCTGGCTTTTCTACTTTCTTTTTGCAAGAAACAAACATTAAAATAGCCAACACAATTGCCGGGAACAAAAGCTTACTTTTCATTTATAAGAATTTAAAGATTAAAGTAGTTGTGCTTTATACTAGATGTTTGTATGTGCTTGTGTTAACTTCTTGATTTTTGTTTTATTGTTTTAACACCATAATTTTTTCAGGAGTAAGAAAATAAATCCCTGTTTTTTCTGAGCGTAAAGTGATGAAATTTGAATACTCTTTATCAAATGAATAATTCTGTTTTTCAAGTGATTTAAAGTTATATCCCATTAGTTTTTTTTCTGACACATACAGTATTTCTTCATCAAACACCTGAAATGATTCCGCATTTTTTATTGGAATATTTTTAATGTAGGTTCCGAAAACATCAAACACTAAAATTCCTTCGCTTGGGTTGTTTACATAAAGCTTGTTATTATACTCCACCATACCTTTAGGGTTGATTTCAAGTCCTAAAAGCTGATTTAGATTTTCTGTTTTTTGCTGAATTTTTAAATTTTCATCAAACCGGATCAGCCGGTTTTGAATATCATCATACACCCAAATTCCATTGTTGTGGGAGCGACAAATATTACTTACCTGAAATAAGTCAAAAGCAGACAAATCAAGCACCGTTGTGGTTTCTGCCAACATATTGTCCAGTACAATTATTCGGTTAAAATCCGGATAATAAACTAGTATTTTGTAAGGGTCAAATGCATCAATAGTATGAATTTTGCCATATTTGTTGGTGCTGTACTTGAATAATAATTCTCCTTTTGAGTTATATTTTATCACGTGATTTTTTTGAACGGCATAAATATTTCCTTGCCTGTCAGTGGTGAAAAAATCAAACTTTCCGGAAATGGAAATCGTATCCGCATTAAGTAGAAAAAAAACTGATATGTAAAATAAAATTGATTTCACTATTGTGCTTTAAACATAAATTATACCGCTTTTAGTATTTCGTCCACATATTTTCTGTCATTGCTTAATCTTGGAATTTTGTGTTGACCTCCAATCTTGTTTTTTGATTTTAGCCAATTATAAAAAGTTCCTTTAGGAACAACATTTAATTTTAGCTTTTTAAGTATCATGTCGCCTTTTCGTTTTGCATCATAATCAGAGTTAATTTCACGTAAAGTATCATCTAATACATTGATAAACTCCTGAATGTTGTCCGGCTCTTTTTCAAATTCAACTATCCACTCATGGCCTCCTGAGTTTTTTCCTTCAAGATAAATGGGAGCTGCGGTATAATCTGCTATTTCGGCATTTGTTTTTCTACAAGCAGCTTCAACGGCCTTGTCTGCATTTTCTACTATAACCTCTTCTCCAAATGCATTGATAAAACTTTTTATTCTGCCACTTACCTGAATTTTAAACGGGTATTTTGATGTGAATTTAATCGTATCTCCTATTTTGTAACGCCACAAACCACCATTTGTTGAAATAACTATTGCATAATTTTTTCCGATTTCCACTTCATCTAAAGTAAAAGTTTTAGGGTTATCTTCTTCTATGTTTTCAAAAGGAATAAACTCATAATAAATTCCGTAATCCAACATTAATAGCATGTCATTTTCCCTTAAGTCATCTTGTATTCCAAAAAACCCCTCAGATGCGTTAAGGGAAAATGACATGC
>JAUHYR010000081.1 GCA_030426475.1 Bacteroidia bacterium | reverse complement strand
TCTTTAACATCACCTGCTTTATCACCAAAGATAGCTCTTAGCAGCTTTTCTTCAGGAGTAGGGTCTGTTTCACCTTTAGGAGTAATTTTACCAATTAGAATGTCGCCTTCTTTAACTTCAGCTCCAATTCTAATGATACCATTCTCATCTAGGTCTTTAGTAGCATCTTCACTTACGTTAGGAATATCTGCAGTAAGTTCTTCAGCTCCCAGTTTTGTATCTCTTACTTCAAGTGAATACTCATCAATGTGAATAGAAGTATAAATATCCTCACTAACTACTCTTTCAGAAATTACAATTGCATCCTCAAAGTTATATCCTTTCCATGGCATGAAAGCAACTTTAAGATTTCTTCCAAGTGCAATTTCACCGCCTTGTGTAGCATAACCTTCACATAATACGGTTCCGTTTTCTACTTTATCTCCCGGAGATACAATAGGACGAAGGTTAATACATGTACTTTGGTTAGTTCTTAAGAACTTAGTTAGATTATATGTTTTTACTTCACCGTCAAAAGAAACTAATTCTTGTTCTTTTGATAGTTTGTAACGTATGGTTATTTCGTTTGCATCAACATACTCAACTACACCGTCACCTTCAGCGTAAAGTAGTATTCTAGAGTCTTTTGCAAGACTTTTTTCCAGACCTGTACCTACTACCGGAGCTTCAGCATTTAAAAGCGGAGTTGCTTGACGCTGCATGTTTGATCCCATTAATGCCCTGTTGGCATCATTATGCTCTAAGAACGGAATCATTGATGCTGCAATAGATGCAATTTGGTTTGGAGCAACGTCCATTAATTCAAGTGAATCTTTCTCAACAACAGGGAAATCACCGTTATGGCGTGATTTAATCTTATCACCCGTGAAGTTTCCTTTTCCATCAATCTCAGCATTTGCTTGAGCAATAGTCTTATTCTCTTCTTCTTCAGCTGACAAGTAAGTAATCTTAGTATTATCTAGTTCTACTTTACCAGTTGTAACTGGACGGTAAGGAGTTTCAATAAATCCTAAGGTATTAATTTTAGCAAATACACATAATGAAGAAATTAAACCAATGTTTGGTCCCTCAGGAGTTTCAATCGGACAAAGCCTTCCGTAGTGTGTAAAGTGAACGTCCCTTACCTCAAAACCTGCTCTCTCTCTTGATAAACCTCCAGGCCCTAAAGCAGAAAGTCTTCTTTTGTGAGTAATCTCAGAAAGTGGATTGGTTTGATCCATGAACTGAGAAAGTTGGTTCGTTCCAAAGAATGAATTAATTACAGACGAAAGCGTTTTAGCATTAATCAAATCTGTTGGAGTAAATACTTCGTTATCTCTAACATTCATTCTCTCTCTGATGGTTCTAGCCATTCTAGCTAAACCAACACCAAATTGATTAGATAATTGCTCTCCAACTGTTCTAACTCTTCTATTACTTAAGTGGTCAATATCATCCACATCAGTTTTTGCATTAGATAATGCAATTAAATACTTGATGATAGAAATAATATCTTGCTTCGTTAATATTCTAACATCGGCAGGAATCTCTAAACCTAGCTTGTTATTGATTTTAAATCTACCAACAGCACCTAAGTCATATCTCTGTTCAGAGAAGAATAACTTTTCAATTACCTGTCTTGCGGTTTCTTCATCTGGTGGCTCAGCGTTTCTAAGTACACGGTAGATGTACTCCACTGCTTCTTTTTCAGAGTTTGAAGGGTCTTTTTGTAATGTATTATACATTATGGCAAAATCACCTGCATTTACTCCTTCTTTATGAAGAATAATTGACTTAGCTCCGGATTCTATAATTTGGTCGATATGCTCATCTTCAAGGATAATTTCCCTTTCAATCATTACTTCGTTTCTTTCAATAGAAACCACCTCACCAGTATCCTCATCAACGAAATCTTCAACCCAAGTCTTAAGAACTCTTGCGGCTAGCTTTCTACCTACTGCCTTTTTAAGAGCGGCTTTGCTAACTTTTAATTCCTCAGAAAGTCCAAAAATATCTAAGATATCTTTATCTGCTTCATAACCAATAGCTCTTAAAAGTGTCGTTACCGGCAACTTTTTCTTTCTATCGATATAAGCATACATCACATTGTTAATGTCAGTTGCAAACTCAATCCATGAACCTTTGAAAGGTATAATTCTGGCTGAGTATAATTTTGTACCATTAGCGTGAACACTGTTACTAAAGAACACACCCGGAGAACGGTGTAATTGAGATACAATTACTCTCTCTGCTCCATTAATAATGAATGTTCCCCTAGGGGTCATTTGAGGAATGGTTCCCAAATAAACCTCTTGAACAATAGTTTCAAAATCTTCATGCTCAGGGTCGGTACAATAAAGCTTTAATTTAGCTTTTAAAGGTACAGTGAATGAAAGACCTCTTTCGAAGCACTCTTCCATTGTGTATCTTGGTGGATCAATTGAGTAATCAAGAAACTCTAATACAAACTGATTTCTTACGTCAGAGATTGGAAAGTTATCTGTGAAAACTTTATGTAATCCTTCTTTTTTTCTTGTTTCAGGAGTTGATTCTACTTGAAAAAACTCGTTGAATGATTTTAGCTGTATTTCCAAAAAATCAGGATAAGGAAGCTGATTTTTTATGGAAGCGAAAGAAACTCTTTCTGTTTTGTCTTGTGCAACTGTTTTAGCCATTATCAATTATTATTGATGTTTGAGGAAAAAGAAAATTATTAGGTAATCTTATAAATACGCTTAGACCCTCCTGTTATAAAAGGGTCTAAGCAATATTTTATTGGAACTGTTTACTTAAGTTCAACTTCAGCTCCGGCCTCTTCTAATTTAGCTTTTAAAGATTCTGCTTCGTCTTTAGCAACTCCTTCCTTAACTGGTTTTGGAGCACCATCAACTAAATCTTTAGCTTCCTTAAGACCTAAACCTGTAACTTCTTTAACCACTTTAACAACTCCTAATTTAGAAGCGCCACCTGATTTAAGTATTACATCAAAAGAAGTTTTTTCTTCAGCACCACCACCAGCTGCACCACCAGCTGCCGGACCAGCAACTACTGCAGCAGCAGCAGGCTCGATACCATGTTCTTCTTTTAAAATAGTAGCTAACTCGTTAACTTCTTTAACTGTTAATCCTACTAATTGATCTGCAAGTGCTTTTAAATCTGCCATTTTATTTAAGTTTAATTTTTAGACTTTTTGTTTAATTTATATTTATTTGAGTGCGTACACTATTTTAATTAGGCTGCTCTTTCTTCTAATGCTTTGATTAAGCCGCCAATTTTGTTTTTTCCTGACTGAAGCGCTGAAACCACATTTTGCGCAGGAGACTGAAGTAAGAAGATAATATCTCCAATAACTTCTTCTTTAGATTTTAATGTAGCTAATGCTTCTAAATTTTCATCTCCAATGTAAAAAGACTCATCAATGTATGCGCCTTTTAAAACAGGTTTTTCGCTAGCCTTACGGAATTCTTTAATTACTTTAGCAGGTGCGTTACCTACTGATGCAAACATTATTGCTGTATTACCTTTTAAAGTATTGAAAAGTTCAGAGTAATCTTTTCCTGATTTTTCAAAGGCTTTCTTTAAAAGAGTATTTTTTACAACACTAATTTTGATGTCGTTTTTAAAGCAAGTTCTTCTTAAGCTACTTGACTTTTCAGCATCTAAGGTTGCAATATCTGCTAAGTAAAAAACAGATGAATTACTGATGTTCTCAGTTAAATCATCTATTAGTTTGTTTTTTTCTTCTCTTGTCATAATTGTATTTTTTAGACAGTTAGAGACTTAGTATCAATGCTAATGCCAGGCCCCATTGTGGTTGACATGGTAACACTTTTCATATAAGTTCCTTTAGCTGAAGATGGTTTTAACTTAATTACCGTATTAATAAGTTCAGCTGCATTTTCTTTAAGCTTATCAGTATCAAAAGAAGCTCTACCAACTGTAGAGTGAATGATACCGAATTTATCAACTTTAAAGTCAACTTTACCTGCTTTAATTTCAGTAATTGCTTTAGTAACATCCATAGTTACAGTACCTGATTTAGGGTTTGGCATTAAGCCTCTTGGTCCTAAAATTCTTGCTAAAGCACCAATTTTACCCATCAAGCTTGGCATTGTAATCATTACATCAAAATCTAGCCATCCGCCTTTGATTTTTTCAATGTATTCATCTACACCTACATAATCAGCTCCGGCTTCTTTAGCTTCTTTTTCTTTATCTGGAGTAACTAATGCTAAAACTCTAACTTTTTTTCCAATACCATGTGGTAATGCTACACTTCCTCTAACCATTTCGTTAGCTTTTCTTGGATCAACATTAAGTCTAATATCTAAGTCAACAGATGCGTCAAACTTTTCAGACTTAATTTCACCAACAATCTTAGCTGCTTCTTCTACTGAATAAGACTTGCTTTGATCAAACTTGGAAAGAGCATTTTTTCTATTCTTAGTCTGTTTCATGTTATTGTTTTAAATTTTCTGGAGGAGTTCCTCCTTTTACAACAAATCCCATACTTCTAGCTGTACCGGCAACCATACTCATGGCCGACTCTACTGTAAAACAATTTAAATCAGGCATTTTATCTTCTGCAATTGCTTTCACTTGATCCCAAGTAACCGTAGCTACTTTTTTTCTGTTTGGCTCAGCAGAACCCGATTTCTTTTTTGCAGCTTCTAGTAGTTTTAATGATGAAGTCAAACGACTTATCTTTATAAACAGTAATTACAACGGGTAAAACTTTTCCGGCTTTATCTTGTGTTCTGGCATTAAATTGCTTACAGAACTCCATGATATTAACTCCTTTAGCACCCAATGCAGGTCCTACCGGAGGAGCAGGATTAGCAGCACCACCTCTAATTTGTAATTTTATTAATGCTCCTATTTCTTTTGCCATTTTACTTTATTTAAAAATTTAGTACCAACATGGAAGCTGTTGGATTTTTTATTACTCACTTACTAGGATTCTTTTTCTACTTGTAAAAAACTTAACTCTAAAGGTTGCTTTCTTCCAAAAATCTTTACCATAACCTCTAGCTTTTTCTTTTCTTCATTTACTTTTTCTATGGTACCCGAAAACCCATTAAATGGACCATCAGTAACCTTAACAGACTCTCCAACAATAAAAGGAATGCTTATTTCCTCTGTCTGCTCTGCCAACTCATCTACTTTACCTAAAATTCTATTTACCTCTGACATACGTAATGGCAAAGGCTCACTCCCTTTTGAAGCACCTAAAAAACTAATTACATTAGGCAAGTTTTTAATAGCATGTGCAACTTCACCAACTAAATCAGCCTCAATTAATATGTATCCCGGATAAAAACTTCTTTCTTTAATAATTTTTTTACCGTTTCTAATTTGGTAGATTTTTTCAGTAGGAATAAGTATTTGAGAGACATAGTTTTCCATCTTAAGACGAACAATTTCATCCTCAATATACTGTTTAACTTTCTTTTCCTTACCGCTAACAGCTTTTACTACATACCATTTTTTTGCACCTGTCTCTACCATCTTTGTTTATTTAAAACATTTCGTATATGTAGCCCAAAACACCTTTAAACAAAGCATCCTGACCATTCGCTCCAAAAACATAGTCCATTAAAAAAACCATAAAAGCAATAATAAAAGATGCAATAACAACTATTATTGAACTGCTTTGTAAGTCATTCCATGCAGGCCATGAAACTTTATTGATAAGTTCATCACTACATTCCTGAATATATGAGCCTATTTTAGACATATCTTTTATTTTGCACGGGTGGTAGGAATCGAACCCACAGCCCCTGGTTTTGGAGACCAGTGCTCTACCAGTTGAGCTACACCCGTAAGTACAAAAGGTATTTCTCCTTTTTCAGGAAAAATACCTAATGCTTACTTGGTTTATTTTATTACTTAATTATTTCAGTAACTTGCCCTGCACCAACTGTTCTTCCACCCTCACGGATTGCAAAACGAAGTCCTTTGTTGATAGCAACAGGAGCAATTAATTTTACTGTAATAGTTACATTATCACCAGGCATTACCATTTCTCTTCCTTCACCTAAATCAATTTCTCCGGTAACGTCAGTTGTTCTTAAATAAAACTGAGGTCTGTATTTATTATGGAATGGAGTATGACGTCCACCCTCTTCTTTCTTAAGAATATAAACTTCAGCTTTAAATTCAGTATGAGGAGTGATTGAACCAGGTTTAGCAATTACCATACCTCTTCTGATATCATTTTTATCAATACCTCTTAATAATATACCTACGTTATCACCAGCTTCTCCTCTATCAAGAAGTTTTCTAAACATCTCAACACCAGTAACCGTTGATTTTCTACTATCTTCAAAACCTACAATTTCAATCTCCTCACCAACATTAACAACACCTTGCTCAATTCTTCCTGTAGCAACAGTACCTCTACCAGTAATAGTAAATACGTCTTCAACAGGCATTAAGAATGGCTTATCAACATCTCTAGGAGGAACTGGAATATAAGAATCTACAGCAGCCATAAGCTCTTCAATTTTTCCAACCCATTTAGCGTCTCCATTTAATCCACCTAATGCAGAACCTTGAATAATTGGAGTATTATCACCATCAAATTCATAAAAGCTTAATAAGTCTCTTATTTCCATTTCAACAAGCTCTAATAACTCAGGATCATCAACCATATCAACCTTGTTCATGAAAACAACAATCTTAGGAACACCTACCTGACGAGCAAGAAGAATGTGCTCTCTTGTTTGTGGCATTGGACCATCAGTAGCAGCAACCACTAATATAGCACCATCCATTTGAGCAGCTCCTGTAACCATGTTCTTAACGTAGTCAGCATGACCTGGACAGTCAACGTGAGCATAGTGTCTGTTTTCAGTTGCATATTCAACGTGAGAAGTATTAATTGTAATACCTCTTTCTTTCTCTTCTGGAGCATTATCAATTGAAGAGAAATCTCTTAATTGAGCTAACCCTTTATTTGCCAATACTGTTGTAATTGCAGCAGTCAAAGTAGTTTTACCATGGTCAACGTGACCTATTGTACCTATGTTAAGGTGTGGTTTCGAACGATCAAAATTCTCTTTTGCCATTTTTATTTATTTTAATTTATTAGACTTAATTTATTATTAATATATAGTTGTTACATCTTCAATTTGAGCTAATGACGGGACTTGAACCCGTGACCTCTTCCTTACCAAGGAAGTGCTCTACCACTGAGCTACATCAGCTACTTAAAAGAGCGGGAAACGGGATTCGAACCCGCGACCCTTAGCTTGGAAGGCTAATGCTCTAGCCAGCTGAGCTACTCCCGCTTTTAATTCTTGCTGAAACCCAAAGTTTCAATTTCATGTGGGGAAAGCAGGATTCGAACCTACGAAGTCATAAGACAGCAGATTTACAGTCTGCCCCAGTTGGCCGCTTTGGTATTTCCCCAACATTTTTAATGTTTTATTATTTTAAAGAACGTGAGCCGGTGGAGGGATTCGAACCCCCGACCAGCTGATTACAAATCAGCTGCTCTGGCCAGCTGAGCTACACCGGCATTCATATAAAATGAACAGACCTTCCGAAAAAGGTCTGCAAATGTATAAAAGATTTATTTCCTAACAAAAATTATCTATATTTTTTCAAGTGATTTGAAAAAATATTTTCTAGGGGTTAAGCAACTGCCATTTTACCTTTACGCTTAACGATTTGACGCCTAATAGCTTCCACAGCAGAATCAGCTGATTCTTCAAATGAAGCAGACTGTTTTTTTGCAAATAAGTCTGAGCCTGGTATAAGTAATTTAATTTCTACAATCTTATTCTGAGCCTTGTCATTTTTATCTAGTCTTAAAAAAACTTCGCCACCTGTTATTCTATCATAGAATTGAGTGAGTTTATCAACTCTTCCTTGTATGAAGTCTAATAATTTTTTGTCTGCATCAAAATGTACTGATTGGATTTTAACATCTACTTTCATGACTTTAAGTTTTTATGCCCTTGGGTGGGCGTTAGTATATATTTTTTTTAATTTTTCAAATGAGTTATGAGTATAAACTTGTGTTGCGCTTAAGTTAGCATGTCCCAACAATTCCTTAATTGCATTTAAATCTGCCCCATTATTTAGTAAATGAGTAGCAAATGTGTGCCGTAACACATGTGGGCTTTTTTTAGTAATGGTTGATACTTGTGAAATATAATGATTGATTTTCCGGTAAACAAACTTCGGGTACATATCCTCCCCTTTATCAGTAGTGAAAAATTTAGCAGATTTTGGAAATTTTAACGTTTTCAATTTTTCAAATTCAACCAATTGATTTGTCATTTCCCCACTTAACGGAATAATTCTTTCCTTATTTCGTTTACCTAAAACTTTTATTGATTGACCTGAAGAATTAATAGATTTAGACGTGAGGTTTATTAACTCGGATAATCGAATTCCTGTTACATAAAAAAGCTCAATCATTAACTTATCCCTTTGTCCAAAAAAACTATCCTCAAATTCAATTAAACGAAAAAGCCTATCCATGTCTAACTCATTAACAAAAACAGGCAGTTTTTTCTCTAATTTAGGAGGAACAATTTTAGCCATTGGGTTTTGAGGATTTAAATCGTTCTTTTTTAAAAATTTAAAATACGTTCTTAGTGTAGAAATTTTACGAGAAATTGAACGATTTGTTACACCTGATTCTGTAAGCTCAACCAGCCATGACCGAATAACCTGAGCATTAACAACAGAAATATCATCTGATATTTCGTATTGAGCTGAAAGAAAATCAAAGAATTGTTTTAGGTCAGTTTTGTAGGCAGTTACCGTTTGATTGGAAAACCTTTTTTGGTTTTTAAGATATGATATGAACTGCTGTAAAAAAAACATCCCGATTTTTTTATAAATTTAAAAAAACCGGGATGAAAAAAAAATTATATCTTGTTAAAAAGAGATTAAATCTCCTCTTTACTTCTAAGTCTTTGGATATACTTAGCTTTAAGCAATTGTTGTCTATTAGTGATAGATTTTTTAGTGAACTCTTTTCTATCTCTTAACTCTCTTAAAACCTGAGATTTTTCAAACTTTTTCTTATACTTTTTAAGAGCTCTTTCTATGCTTTCGCCTTCTTTTACAGGAATGATTAACATTTTATATACCTCCTTTAAATGATTAAGGGCGCAAATTTAATTAATATTTTTAATTATTTCAAAACTTGACGAGAAATAACTAATTTTTGTATTTCGGAAGTACCTTCTCCTATTGTGCAAAGCTTAGAGTCTCTATAGAATTTTTCAACCGGAAAATCTTTCGTATACCCATAACCACCAAATATCTGAACCGCTTCTGTTGAAACTTTAACAGCAATTTCTGATGCATAATATTTTGCCATAGCAGAAACCTTTGTAACAGGTAAATGTTTATTTTTTAAATCGGCTGCTTCATAAACTAAAAGTTCAGCTGCTTCAACTTCAGTCGCCATATCGGCCAACTTAAATGAAATGCCTTGGAAGTTAGATATTGGCTGTCCAAACTGTTCTCTTTCCTCGGAGTACTTTAATGAAGCTTCTAAAGCACCTTTTGCAATTCCCAAGCCCAGTGATGCGATTGAAATTCTTCCACCATCCAAAACTTTCATTGCCTGAATAAATCCTTCTCCTAACTCCCCTAATATATTATCCTTATGTACCCTACAATCTTCAAATATAACTTCAGCAGTTTCGGATGCTCTCATACCTAGCTTGTTTTCCTTTTTCCCTGCTTTAAAACCGGGAGTTCCTCTTTCCACCACAAATGCCGTAATGCCGTGTGAGTCTAAAAGTTCGCCTGTGCGGACTAAAACAACCATTACATCACTACTGATTCCATGTGTAATCCAGCATTTTGTCCCATTTATTACCCAATAGTCTCCATCTTGTTTTGCCGTACACTTCATTCGCATTGCATCAGAACCAGTGTTTGGCTCAGTCAATCCCCATGCTCCAATCCATTCTGCCGTTGCTAGTTTTGGAAGCCATTTTTTCTTTTGTTCTTCATTTCCAAATTGTAAAATATGACCCGTACACAAAGAATTGTGTGCAGCCACAGATAAACCAATTGAACCACAAATTTTACTAATTTCAGAAATCACCGTAACATATTCTTCGTAACCAAATCCTGAACCACCATATTCAGTTGGCACTAAAACTCCCATCAACCCTAATTCTCCTAACTTTTTAAATACGTCAATTGGAAATTCTTGTGTTTCGTCCCATTCCATCATTTTAGGGAGAATTTCTTTTTTCCCGAAATCTTGTATCATTCCGGCTATCATTTTCTGGTTTTCAGAATAACTAAAGTCCATTATAATTCCTGTTTTTTAAAAGTGCGCTAAGCTAATAATATTTTGTGAAAACGGTTTCAATTTTTCAGTTCCATTTAAGAAATCTAACTGTACAAGAAATGTAAAACCTTCTACCTGACCATTTTGTTTTTGTATTAGTTTGGCGGTAGCTTCAGCAGTACCTCCTGTTGCCAGCAAATCATCATGTATTAAAACTTTTTGGTTAGGCTGAATGGCGTCAATATGCATTTCTATTTCTGCCGTCCCATATTCTAAACCATATTTTTCAGAAATAGTTTTGTAAGGCAGTTTTCCGCTTTTTCGAATCATTACAAAAGGTTTTTGAAGTTCTTGTGCTAACAATAATCCAAATAAAAACCCCCTACTTTCAATACCTGCAATAATATCAATTTCTAAGTGAGATAATTTAGATGCATATTCTACTGTAATCTCCCTACATAATTTCGGGTTTTGAAATATAGGTGTAATGTCTTTGAATAGAATACCTGGTTTAGGAAAATCAGGAACGTCTCTGATTACTTTTATTAACTTTTCAGATGTTGTCATTATTTAATTATTAAATATGGCGCAAGTTTATCATAAACTTCCTCTGTCATCAAATGTAGCTTTTTTAAATCGGTTAGTTGAGAATAATTTCCATGCTGGCTTCTGTATTCCACAATTAACTTAGCTAGTTTATAGTTTATATAAGGGTGAGAAGATAATTCACTTTCTGATGCTAAATTTATGTTTATCTTTTTTATATCGCCTTCCACATATAGCTGACTTTTAATTTTATTGAAAGTAGATTCTTCTATTCCATAAACTTGATTTAGTTGACTAACATCGTAAAAACCTCCTAACCCGTCTCTGAACTTTATAATTCTATCAGACAACTTATCTCCTATTCCATATAATTGCATTAGGTCTTCTTTTACACAACTATTAAGCTCTATTCTTCTAGCTGAACTCTTAAAGTTGGTATCAACTTTTACTTTTTTATAAATAATATATGGCTCTAACATTCTGTAATGAGCTGTATCCATTCCATATATTTTCATTAAATCTTCTTTGTAATAAAATCTTCCGCCCTTTTTTCTGTAATTAACAATAGTTTGGGTTAGCTTTTCACTAAAACCCAGTTTTTGTAGTTCCTCCGGTGATGCGTCATTTGGATTAAACTCAAAAAAAACAATATCTTCCTTTGAATAAGATGGTTGAGTTTTTTTAGGTTTATAATAACTATTTGATTGTTTAGCTTCCGAATAAGTAGAGCCTTCATTAACGACTTTGGGAATATTCTCTAATTCTGAAAAATCAGAAACTGCCTTTGGCTCCTGAATAGAAAGGTAGTAAAGAAAATACATAATCCTGAAATAAATAATATAAAGAAGAAAACACCTTTTCGTTCAGAACGAAAAAAATTAAAATAATCTTTCCACCCGAATTGCATGGTAACAATTACCTTGGGTCATCATCATTATCTGAATATGAATCCGGCTCAGGTTTTGGAGGTGTTTTTAAAACCTTCCAGAAAAAATGTAACACAGGCCACTGTAACCTGTACCATTAACATTAATACTAACGCTGATGTATTCATACTAACCTCCCTTCTTTTTTACGAATATTATAGGCTCTGTAAACTAAATAGCAAACTCCTAAGAAAACTGACATTAATAAAATTCTAGCCCCCATCACATAAAATAGTTTATTCTTCAGTTGACTAATAATTTCCGGGTCTGTTGCTGCTGCTATTTGCTCTCTAAGCCCTGTCATAGTTATTTGCTTAATAATAGAACTATTATCTAGTACAAATCCATCCGTAAATGCAGCTGCCCAGTCATTTCCCAATGGAGTAAACATTGCACCTAAAAAAACTACTATTAGCATTAATGGAGTTACAAACTGAATAATAGGTTTATAAATTAAAGGAACTTTAATATCTGCACCCATTTTTATTTGCTCCCATCCTTTATTAACTCCAAAAATCCATGAAAAGACTATTACTTCTAACATTGCAAAAACTACAAGTGATACGGTACCTGCCCAGTAATCATATTCGTCAAATACACCTAAATGAAAGAAGAATACTGTTGGCAACCCTAGCAA
>JAUHYR010000080.1 GCA_030426475.1 Bacteroidia bacterium | reverse complement strand
AACAATCAATATCTTTTAATGACAGTAGTTGGATATTTTTTGGAAGCAATTGCTGAACTTCTTTCAGCTTATGGTCGTTATGTGTGGCAAAAACTAGTTTCAAATCAAAAGGTCTCTATTTTGAGTTTCAAAAGTAGTAATAAAAACTATGCCAAAAATGATAGAATTGTTAAATGATAGGCGACAAATAGGAAAGCTGTTTTTATCACTCTTGAATGACTATTCTGATTACTTCATTTCCTACCTTCAGAAAGTAGTTGCCTGACGCAAAAGGAATAGACAAGCTCGTAATATCTTTTTCTGTAGTAGAACTAATAAGCCTATTCCCCAATATATCATACAATATAATTGAAGTATTCGCTTCCGTTCCGCTGATGTTCAGCTGTCCACTGGCAGGATTAGGATATACTTTAATAGTAGTGTTGGTAGAGTTAAAACTTTTCACCCCATTAATAATTACATTTAAGGTGTCGGAGTAGTTACTACACTGATTACTATCGGCAATTTCTACAAAATAATTTCCCGTCACTAGCACTTTTAAATATTGATTTGTTTCACCCGGTAAAGGGCTGCTGTTGTTATACCATTGATAGCTATTGGCAGGAGAGGAGTAAAGCGTATCATTGCTTTGGGTGATGATGGGCTTTACGGGAAGCGGTAAAACGCTGACCATAGCCGTATCACTAAATCCAAGGCAGCCACTAGTGTTGCGAGCACTTAAAAAGTAAGTGCCATTAGTGTCTGTTACAAAAGAATTGGCCGTAATACCGTTGCTCCAGTTAAACGAATTCAATCCGTTAGGAGTAAGTAAAGTTACACTGTCACCCTTGCAGATTTTAATGTCATTACTTGGCAAGATGTTAAAGCTATGGTTCGATTGCGTGAGGAAGTTAAAGCCGTGCACCTTTCCATTTCCCCAGGTATTGTTAGGTACGGTCTTGGTAAACGTATCCGCAAAAGCAGTAGCCGTAATATTGTTTTTGATTTCCAGATAATCAGCATTCGGACACTTTTCTAAGTACAACGCTACCAGCCCGGCCACTACCGGAGACGCCATAGAAGTTCCTCCATTTATCTTATGAAAACCACCCAGGCCTATTTTATTGTTTTGGCTCGCACCCAGTGCTGCGGCAATAATAATGCTGTCGGTGCTGCTCATAGTGTTATGTCCTGTAGCGCAAATATCAGGCTTTAAACGGTTCTTTCTATCAGGGCCAATGCTTGATGATGCCGCCAAACTGCCCTTTACATCAGGCAATACCTGTGTGTTAGTGTCGATATCTACATACGCTTTTACGTTAATGTAATTCCCAACGGTGAGTACCGAAGGTAAACACTGGAAACTGCTCACCAAAGTCTTTAAACTGTCGGGTTGCTTGTAAAAAGCAATGTCCGGCAGTTGAGTAGTGCTAGGTAACGGAGATTTCACCACTTGCGACACACCGCCCCAGTAGGGTGCCCATACGTCAAAGCGGCCGGAGCCCGTAGTCATAAAACGATAGTTGTACGCACTAGAGTCCGGTTGATTCATCATCACCTGTAAATAGTATCGCCCTTGGCTTTCTTCCGCATAGGTTTGTATTATCGCAAGCGTATTGCCGTTTGCTACAATAGAATCCGTCAAGGTTTGGTTGAGGTTAGGGATGATGTTCTTAAAATTCGTCTTTCCTCTAAAATTATAGTATGGCGTAACCTTGTCAGCGCCAAAAGCAAACTGCACATTGTTAAAGTCATTCGTATCTGCCCACAGTTCAAAGTACACCATTTGCGAACCGCTGTTGTATTTAAACCAACTCCAGGAAGTATCGGAAGTAACATTGTAGCCCAAGTGATACGGAATACCTCCCGCATTTCCGCAGGCGGCCGCCATGGCTCTTCCGTTCTTAGCTTTTAGCATACTATCTATCAGAAGCGATGCCGCATCCAGTCCGTCATGCGAACCAATGTAGTCGCCAATGCTGGCATTAATCACACAAGGTTTGCCCAGACTGTCTGCCTTATCAAAAATATATTTTACTGCATTCGCTACCGTGCCTAGCCAGTTCGGAGCGTTGAAATTACTGTTCACAATAATTAAATCCGCATCAGGCGCTACGCCTTTATAGTTGCCGGTGGCTAAACCATTTCCTGCCGCTATTCCTGTTACTTGTGAACCATGCCCGTACTGATTGCCCTGGCTGGTATGGGTACAAGCACCAGCGTTTATTTGGGTAGAATCCCATTTTATGCCCGTTATCTGGTCCCAGAGGTACAAAATACGGGTGTTGCCTGTGCTGTCAATAAAATCAGGGTGGCGAATGTCTATGCCGGCATCTATTATGCCCACTATTACATCCTTTCCGGTAAAAGCGGAAGGTAGTGGAGCGTTGCCACTGTGTACTTCGTTTACATAATTGTTTACCCGCATGCTGTCATTGAGTACCGCAGGCAGTTGAGCCGTGTATTCAATACGGTGGATAATACCCGATTGCGCCAATGGAGTAATTTGATGTGGCGGAATGCTGATTAACGCCAAGTTGCCCTTGCGTAAGCTAAGGATTGCCTCATAACGAGCCAGTAAAGGAATGTTTTGCGAGCTGATTTCCACAAACAAATCTAGGGTGGGAGAGGTAAAATAGTTTTCCTGCAAATGCTTTTGCAATAAAGGGTTGATTACGCATGGCTTTTGCGCCTGAATATTAAGACAAGCCAACATTACCCCTAAGAAAAGCCATTTAGTGCATTGCATAGAATGGTAAAATTAAGCAAAAGACATAAGATTTTAGATAAAAGAGGATTAGACTGAAAAGAAAATATGTTTGAAGTGACGGAATGACAGGGTGAAGCAACGGAATAGACTGTTGGACTTGCGGAATTAGGTGTTGCAGTGGCGGAATGGATAGTTGCACTTGCGGAATGGACTGTTGCAGTGAAGGAATGACAGGTTGCAGTGCCGGAATGGCAGCTTACAGTGAAGGAATTGATGCTTACACTGCCGGAATTGGGTGTTACAGCGGAGGAATGAAGGCTTACAGTGCCGGAATGGCAGGTTGCAAATGCGGAATTGAGTGTTGAGATGTGAGTGATGAGAATTCAGAGTTCAGAATTGAGAAGTGTTTTTGTATTTCATTCCCGTGAAGACGGGAATCCAGCTATCTTGATAAAAACAACTCCCGCCTGATAGAGCCAAGCGAGAGTTGTTTTTGCCTCAGGAGGTATTCCTAAGCACCATACTCTAATATTTCATTTATATAACGGAGAAAGGGGGAGGTTTATTGTTTTGACCTCTCCGCCCCACCGTAGGTGGGACACCTCTCCTAAACTAGGAGAGGAGGGGTGTGGTGAAATAAATTGAAGACTAGGTATTTATACTGAGTTTTATTTGAAAAATACTTTGTAGGTTTGGATGTTTTCAAATTCAAAATTTAAAATGTAGGTTTGGGCAAGGAAATTAATGGATGAAAGATATATTTAAGGTTCATAATATTGATGCAAGAAAATTAGAAGATGTAATTAAGAAGCCAATAGTTGATGTAACAATTACTTCTCCTCCTTATTTTGACTTAAAAGATTATGGATATAAAAAGCAAATTGGTTTTGGACAAAATTATGATGAATATTTAGACGATTTAAAAGCTGTCTTTTCACAAGTATTTAGGGTTACTAAAAATACAGGAACATTGTGGGTAATTATTGATGCATTTAGAAAAAACGGAGAAGTTGTCCCACTACCTTTTGATTTTGCTAACAAGATAAAGGATGTTGGTTGGAAATTACAAGAAATTATCGTTTGGGGAAAAGACAGAACTGTTCCATGGACACATAAAGGACAAATGAGAAATTTATTTGAGTATATATTAATGTTTTCCAAAACAGACGATTATAAGTTTTATGTAGATGAAATAAGAGACACTGAGACGCTTAAAAAATGGTGGGTGAAGTATCCTGAGAGATATAATCCGAAGGGGAAAACTCCAGATGCGATTTGGAATTTTGATATACCCCAACAAGGGGCTTGGGGGAAAAGTTACGTAAGACATTTTTGCCCTCTTCCTGAAGAAATGATTGAGCAAATGCTTAAGTTGACAACTAAGGAAAGAGATGTTGTTTTAGACTGTTTTTCGGGTTCGGGTGCAGTATTATCAAAAGCAGATAATATGAAGCGCAAATATATAGGGTTTGAGTTAAACAAGAGCTATATAAAAATGTTTGACAGTTATCTTAAAAAGACAGGGTTAATAAAGAGGAAAGAATATGAAATAGAAAAGAAAAATACAACTACTCAAAGCAAATTTGAAAAGTTGATAATTGACTTACGTGCTTTAAAATTTGCACGTATATTATATAAAAAGGCTATTGAAAATAATATAAATGGAATTGAAAGAATTTATGTTGAGAAGTCAAATAGAAAACCTAAGAAATCTAATCAAATTATTGTTATAAACTATTATCTATTAGTTAATAATAATATTGATAAGAAAGAAATAATAAAAATATGCTCGAATAAACCGTTATCTAACTTTGGTATAGAGGCAAAGTTTAATTTCGTTAAAAAAGATAAATTATTTTATAATTTATTGAACAGAAATAGGGTTTATACGTATACGTCAGCAGTAACTCATAAATATAGTAAATTATTTAAAAAGAAAGATGAATTGAATAACTCTGATTTAATTTTTAGTAAAATAAAAGTAGATTTAAACGAAAAAGATTACGAATAAATGCCTGAAGAGAATAATCATATCACTCTTGACCTTGATCAAGTTCAAAAAGGAAGAATAAAGGTACATACTCAGATTATTAATGACTTAAGTTCAGGTATATATAGTTCACCAGCAAGCTGTATTAAAGAATTAGTAAATAACTCATACGATGCTGATGCTAAGACTGTAACAATAAGAGTTAAACCTGTATATGATAGTATTACTATTGTTGACGATGGTATTGGAATGAATGCAGTTGATTTTGATAAAAAGTTTGCTTGGATTAGCCATTCTACTAAAAGAAAAGATTCTGAAAAATCAGCAAAGCTTAAACGACCATTAATTGGAAAAATTGGTATTGGATTTATTGCTGTGAATGAGATTTGTGATGAGCTTGAAATAACATCTTCGAAAGAAGGTGAGGAATTGAAATTTACAGCAACAATTAACTTTAAAAAATATTTTGAAGATGCTACTACCCAACCAAACCAGGAAGACGAAGGCATAATAAAAGGAGAATATGAATTAATTAATGAGTATGAAGAAAAGGATGAACATTATACAATAATTAGATTAGTGGGTCTAAAAAAATCAGTTAAGGATATTTTAGACGACAAGCAATATTTGGCGCAACTTCTTAAGAAAAAAAATAAAGAATACGAGCAAGATTATTTTAAAAGTATGAAAGATTTGATGTCCTTTCATGCTAAAAATAACTTGAAATCATTTAGTGAAGATAATGCATATGTACAGTTTATTATTGACTTGGCATCATATATACCTGTCGAATATATTGATAATGGTCCTGTTGAGGGGTATTCTGATAAAGTGGTTGATGATATTATAAACCTTCACCAAAAACTTAATTTTAAGGTTGATTTAGATGGTATTTACCTTAAGAAACCTATATTTTTTCCAAAGCTTGATGTTGAACAAAAATGTATTTCATTTGATTTAAAAATAAATACCAAAAAGGGTGAAGATGATATTAAAATTAAAGGATATTTTTATATACAACATGGTATTATATTTCCTAGAGAATTAAACGGTGTAGCTATTCGAATTAGAAATATTCCAATAGCTGAGCAGTTTGGTTATGATGATTCTTTTATGAAGTATCCTAATTATACTAATCAATTATTTAGAAATTGGATATCTGGTGAAATATATGTTGAAAAAGGGCTTGAAGAAGCTATGAATATTGATAGAAAGTCTTTCCGAATCACCCATCCCCATTATTTAATTCTCCAAAACTTTTTGCATAAGTATCTTAGTGAAATTGTTTTTAAAATTGCACTAGAGATATATGAAAGAGCTAAAAATGTCAGAGAAGGAAAAAAAGACGAAAAGAAAAAGGAGGCTGGAAAAAAAATACTTAGTACAAAAAGGGTTGAATATAAGACTGCTAAAGATGAGTCTAAAGTAAAAAAGCCAGCCGCTAAAAAAGCTGCCCCTGCTAAAAAGGAAATTGCTCCGATAAAAATAGTTCAAAGCTCATCAAAAAAGACTACAGTTGAAGTAAATGAAAGCCTTGTTAAGAAATTCAAGAAAAAAGACTGGGAGTATCTGGAGAGTATATTTTTAATTTTTGAATCAGCATTTAAGGAATCTTCTGGGGATATAGATAGACTGAGAGAGTTGTTCTATAAAAAGATAAATGAATGGAAAGATATTAATTGATACAATGAGTCCGGCAAATAATTACTTAAATAATTCTAGCCACAAAAATTTTATCCGAGAGAAGTGGGTTGAGTTTATTCAAGAGGTGGTTACTCATGATGATGAAATTGGTATAATTACTTTTCCTGCTGAAGAAATGCAAGATTTGTGTCTTTTTAAAGAAAAGGGATTAATTGACTGGAATGAAACGGAAACCGGAGCTTATCATATAACGAAAGGCAAGGTGGTTTGTTTTGAAAAAAGCCATAGAATTTTTTCGCAATTAAGTTCTAAGCTAGTTAATGTGGTTTTGGAAAGTGAAATTGGAATTTATTTAAGAACTAATTACAATAAGATTGAGTCAGGAATAGTTACTCCTAAAAAAATTAAAGTTTTTCCTGTTGATGCTATAAACTTAGATTATGACGGACGTCTTGCTAAGTGTAAAGTTCCAATTGATGATAAAATTGACTTAATATTTAAATTTCAACGAATTCATAAAAGAAATTTTTCACTCTTTTTAACATGGCCGTCTACTGAAGAAGATGATGAGGAAGAGTATAAAACCCTTTTAAAAACAACTATTCAAAATAACTTATCTGACCCAAGTGCTCAAAATTTTAAAAGATTGTTTGAAGAAAAGTTTAACTCAATTGAAGATTTAGATTACGATAATCTATCCTTGGTGGGATTAACAAAATTAGTTTTAAAAAAGGCATCTAATTCATTTTATAAACTGAATCGGCATGAGTTATATACTTATGGGGAAAATGGAAGAAAGAAGATGTATTCTGTACTCTATAATTTTGAACATAGGGAATCCAGTGCTGAAAATTTAATTTATTCACAAGATGTTGATAAGGCTCTAGCAGAAATCACTAGCTTATAAAGTTATGGGATAGTTCCACTTGTGATTTAATTTTAACATACTTTTTACACTACTGCTACACAATAAAGGATTTTAGTTAAGCGTTTTATAATACGGAACAACCCGATGCCTGTAGGGTTTTACATGGTAATCTTATAAAAAAAGGGAATGTTTAATTAAAATTTACGACCATGAAAAAAAGAGATGAAGACAAACTCTCTATGTACTATGTGGTACAGAAAGTTTGCACCGACAATAGTTCGGTTTGGAGCAGTTTACCTGCATTTACGACAGCTTTCGGAAACTTCGGCACCAAGATAAGTGCCCTGGAGGCTGCGATAGAAAAACAAGAAACGGTGATTACCGGGCACGCTCAGCAAAAACAAAAGGCTGAGGATGCTTTGGTGGCTAAAACACTGGAAATTGCTAAGACGGTGTCTGCCTATGCTAAGGTACAGAATGATGATGTGCTGAAGAATAAGGTGGCGTACAGCAAAACTGACCTGACAAAGGTGAGGGATTCGATAACTTTGCAACGCTGTATGGTGATACGTGATGAGGCGCAGCTAATTATAGGTTCGCTGGGTGCTTATGGTGTTACGAGTACTGACCTGAACCAGTTGCAAACGCTGCTGACTAATTTTTCGATGTTGCTACCTACTCCAAGGGCTGCGATTACTGACCGTAAGCGTGCTACGGATGATATTACTACCTTGGAAAGGGAGATTGATGAGATTCTTAAAGGCTTGATGGATCCTTTGGTGGAGAACTTTAAGGCTACGAATCTTAACTTTTACAAGCAGTATTTTGATGCGCGTATGATTGTAGATACTGGTGTGAAGGGTAGCGATGATGATGCTTCTACGCCAACGCCTACTTCTCCGGCAGTGTGATTTGGTGATTAGTTAATTGGTTAAATAGTTGATTAGTTAATTAGTGAAACCTTAGCCTGTCGTGATGCGTAGAAGGAAGTAATTTAAGAGATTTTCCTGATCTCTGTTATAATACAAAGGCTCTCGTCTGGATTTTCCGGGCGGGAGTTTTTTTATGGACAAAAGAAAATAGACATAAGACATTAGATGTAAGAAAAAAGATGGCAGGAATGATAAAAGGGAAGATATTAAATAATAAATGAAAACTTGGTACGTTATATAATTAATTAGACTTTGTCGTTTTAGTCGTCCCATGACTAAATAAAAACTCTCGCTCTTCCTGGCTTTGGGCGGGAGTTTTTTGTTTCCTTTCCATCATTCTGAAAAATGTCATGCTGAGCATTTGAGATTAAGAGGAGAAAGTAAAACTTTCGGTGTATTCGAAGCATGATTTAAAGTCTTAAATTTCATCACCCTTCGACTCCGCTCAGGGTGACTATAGTATAAGACATAAAAAAATCCTTTCACATTACGCAAAAGGACTTTTTCATTGTTAGGTTTGGAAAAATATTAAAACGTATTCCCTGTATCTTGAGGGGTATTGTCAGTGTTTTCAGTTTTTGGTTTCGCCTCAGCCGCTACCAATGATCTTTCCATAAATTGCGTTCCCGCTAAAGCTTCAATAGCTGCCTTCGCTTGGTCGTCATTTGGCATTTCCACAAAGCCATATCCTTTGCTTCTTCCGTTAAATTTGTTGATGATAATTCTTGCCGAAGCTACTTCTCCGTGCTGCGAAAATAATGATGTTAAATCTGCCTCTGTTGCTTTGTAATTGAGGTTTCCTACGTAAATGTTCATAAAGAAATAAATTAAGTTTAAAAACCAAATATAGAAAAATATTGTAGATGAAGCCGCCACTTCGTTTTTTATTTAAAAAAGAGGCAAAAAAAATACAAAATGTGAGTTTGTAAGTAACAAATTTCATAACTTGCCGTAACAATGTACTTAAAACCTTTTACTATGCTGAGAAAACTACTAGCAATTGCAACGCTATTTGCATTAAGCCTAACGAGTTATGGACAAAGTGGAACGGATTTCTGGTTTGCTCCGCCTGAAGTAACAGACTTACACAACCCACCGGGAGCAGTTCCTATTTATTTATTGGTATCTACCTATGCACAACCTGCAACGGTAACCATATCGCAACCGGCCAATCCCGGATTTACGCCTATAGTGGTAAATCTTAATGCCAATTCTACTTCACGTATCGATTTAAGTGCTTTTAAAACTTCTTTAGAAACAGAACCTACCAATACGGTGCTAAACACAGGTTTAAGAATACAGGCCACCAATACCATTGTGGCGTATTACGAAGTAAGTAACTCTAACAACACCGATATTTTTGCATTAAAAGGTGCCAACGGACTTGGAAAAGAGTTTTACATTCCCTTACACAAACATGCTCCTTTTTTCAATCATACCTTTGCCAATCCTGATGAAGCTTATGCTTCTTTTGATATTGTAGCTACGCAAAACAATACTACGGTAACTATTTATTCTCCCGTTGCTTTGGACGGAAGACCTGCGCTAACACAATTCAGCATTACTTTAAATGCCGGACAAACTTATTCGGGCGCATGGACAGGAGCGAATTATACTCAACCTTCTACGCATCCTTCGGGTGCGGTAGTGTTATCTGATAAACCTATTGCGGTGAGTATAAAAGATGACTCCGACCAAAATCCATCAGGCGGTTGTTACGATTTAATGGGTGACCAAATTGTTCCGGTAAATATTTTAGGAACAGATTACATTGCCGTAAAAGGTGGCTTAAACCCAACAGGTGACGAAAGTGTATTTATTACCGCTACTCAAAACAACACACAAGTATTTATAGATGGAGCTGCTGCTCCGGTAGTTACTTTATTTGCCGGAGAAACCTATAGAGTGGATATGGACTACTTAGCTCCGGGTCCAAACAACAGCGTATACGTAAGAACTTCAAAACCTGCTTATGCCATGCATGTAACGGGCTTTGGTTGTGAAATGGGACAAGCTATTTTACCACCGTTAAACTGTGCAGGTTCGCAACAGGTAAGCTTTGTGCGTTCTACCAATGAATCGTTCTTTTTAACACTCTTGGTAAGGGCTGCTGCGGTGAATAGTTTTGCCATTAACGGACCCGGAACGGCTACGATTAATCCCGGTTCGTTTATTACCGTTCCCGGAACAGGCGGACAATGGATGGCAGCCAAAATACAATACAATACCACTCAAATACCTACCGACTCTACCTTTTTAGTAACTAATTCGCAAGATGTATTTGCTCTTGGTATTATTAATGGGGGTGGTTCTACAGGATGTAGATTCGGTTTCTTCTCTGAATTTGCTGCCGATGTAAACGTAAGTGCCGGCCCTGACCAAACCATGTGTGCCAACAATGTAGTGCTTCTTAACGGAAACATTGCAGGAGGAACTACTACAGGGGTTTGGACCACCAGTGGTTCGGGAACATTTACGCCAAGTGCAACTACTTTAAATGCAACCTATAACTTCTCTGCTGTAGATACTACTAACGGAAGTGTAACGCTTTATTTAACTTCTACAGGAAGCTGTAATCCTATTACCGACTCTATGGTAGTTACCATTACGCCTGCACCTGTGGTAGAAGCAGGGCCTGCGTTAACTTCTTGTGGCAGAGATTCTGTTCAATTAGCAGGAAGTGTAACAGGCGGTGCCACTACAGGGCTTTGGTCAACCACCGGTTCGGGTGTGTTTGTGCCAAATGCTGCCGTGCTCAATGCGAAGTATGTACCTAGTGTAGCAGATGTGAGTGCTGGAACCATAAAACTGTATTTGGTATCTACGGCTAATGGAACATGTATTGCCGAAAACGATAGTACTACTTTAACACTTACTCCTGAACCTGTTGTATTTGCAGGAAACGATACTACTATTTGTTCCAGTACTTCTTTACTGCCTCTTAACGGAAGTGTAAGCGGAGGAACCACTACGGGACAGTGGAGTACCACCGGAACAGGAAGTTTTTCACCAATCAATACTGCTTTAAATGCTACCTATGTCTTCAGTAGTGCTGATACTGCTGCCGGAAGCATCTGGATAAAACTTACTTCTACCAATAATGGCGGTTGTACTGCCGAAGCAGATTCATTCCAAGTTACCTTTAGTAAATCGCCTACTGCTAATGCGGGTAGCAATACTTCTGTTTGTGCTAACAATGCAGCGGTTAACCTGAATGGTTCGGTTACCAACAGTAGTGGAGGAACATGGAGTACAAGCGGTACGGGAACATTTGCTCCTAGTGCTACTACACTAAACGGAATCTATAACCCAAGTGCCGCAGATATTACTAACGGTACGGTTATCCTTAGATTAACTACCAGTAGCAGTACGTTATGTCCTTCGGTGTATGATAGTATTATTGTAAATATTACGCCTAAGCCTACTGTAAAAGTAGGTAACGATACCAGCTTATGTGTAAACAATCTAAACCTTCAGTTAAACGGTTCGGTAACAGGGGGAGCCAATAAAGGAAAATGGACCACTACCGGAACAGGAAACTTTACGCCAAATGACAGTACATTAAACGCTGTATATCATGTAAGCTCTCAGGATTCTGCCAATGGTGTGGTATTCTTAATATTAACTTCTACCAATAACGGTAATTGTTTACCTGAAGATGATACCATAAAAGTAACCATATTACCTGCGGGTATTGCTAATGCAGGAAGTGATTTAACTACTTGTGCCAATGTGCCTGTGAATCTTTCGGGAGTGGTTTCAGGTTCGGCTACTACAGGTTTCTGGACGACATTGGGCTCGGGTAGCTTCTCACCAAGTAATACTACTTTAAATGCTACTTATATTCCTAGTGCGGCAGATACTGCAGCGGGTTCTGTAAAACTGGTATTAACTGCCAACAGTTGTAATCAATCGAAAGATACGGTTACCATTACCTTTACACCTGCTCCGGTGGCTAATGCAGGCGCTGATGATAATGTATGCGCCAATGCACCGAACTATCAATTAAATGGTGCTGTGTTCTTAGCTACAGGAGGAACATGGAGTGGAGGTACCGGAACATTTAACCCTAGTAATAATGTATTGAATCCTGTTTATACACCTACGCCTGGGGAAATATCGGCAGGTTTTGTGAATTTGATACTTACTACTACGGGTAATGGAACTTGTAATGCTTCTACCGATACCATGAGGTTAACTATTACTGCTCCGCCTACCGTAAATGCAGGTGTTGACCAAACTGTTTGTAAGCAAGCAGCCATGACACAGCTTCAGGGAGTGGTTACGGGAGGAAGCTCAACGGG
>JAUHYR010000079.1 GCA_030426475.1 Bacteroidia bacterium | reverse complement strand
TTTTTTTGCAGTGCAATTCTATGCTTGTTTGTTTTTAAAACTCAAGAACTAACAGCCAAGAATACTTTCCATGAAGATTCAGTACTAGGCTATCAATATTTTGATAAATACTATTCTCTTTTTTACACCAACTTACCTGAAGCAAAAAAATATCTTGAAAAAGCTCGAGAAATTGCCAACAAAAGTAATAACACAAAACTACTATTAGACTGCAAGTTAGAAGACTATTATACATATATATCAAATAATGATAATAGAGCTGCATTAAAAGTGCTACATGAGTGTAATAACTTGGCAAAAAAACTTAAAGACAATATCGCCATTGCAGACATCTACAATAAAACAGGTGCAGTATATATAAATATTCGTTTATACGAAAAAGCATTAATCAATTTTCAAGAAGCCTATAAAATATACAAATTGTATGGGGAAAAAAGTGGTCTTTCTAATACTGTAAATAATATTGGTTCTGTTTATTTCCATAGAGGTGAATATGCTGAGGCATATAAATATATGGAGGAATCACTGCAACTAGCTAGAATTCTAAAGCATAAGGATGGAGTAGCCACTTCATTAGCAAATTTAGGAGCTGTTATGTTACAGCCAGGAATGGTTTACAATCCAATAAAAGCAAAAAGCTATTTGATTGAGTCAGAAAAATTATGCCAAGAGGTGGGAAACTATGAACAACTAATATATACCCAAAATAGCCTTGGAGAATTCTATTTAAAAACAAACGAATATAAAAACTCACTAAATTATTTTAATAAAATTTTATCTGGCTGTGACTCAATAGGGCTAATAGACATGAAGATTATTACACTTAAAAACATCTCAGACACCTATGTTAAGCTAAAAGACTTTGAAAAGGCTTTCAATTATTTTGAGAAAGCAACACATATAGAAGATAGTATTTATAATCTAGAAAACACAAAAGCAATTGCTGAACTTGAAACCAAATATCAAACGGCAGAAAAAGAAAAAGAAAACGAGCTTTTAAAGAAAAATAATGAAATTCACGAGCTTGAAATTCAGCAACAAACCGCTAACATATCTAAACAACGTACCATTATATTTATCAGTATAGTAATGGTTTTTGTCCTTTTAGGCTTTTCATTTGTATTAATTAAAAACATTAGGGAAAAGCAGAGGAAAAACAAGCAAATTAATGACCAAAAAGCTCAGATAGAACAACAACATAAATTATTGGCTCAAAAAAATAAAGATACCATAGATAGTATTATTTATGCAAAGAGAATACAGGATGCTTTACTTAAAGGAGAAAACATTGCATCAAAAAAATTACCGGAACATTTTATCTATTTTCAACCTAAAGACATTGTTTCAGGAGACTTTCATTGGATTTACGAACAAGAAGATTGTTGGTATGTAGCTGCTGTTGATTGTACCGGACATGGTGTTCCGGGTGCGTTTTTAACCATGCTGGGAACAGCCTATTTAAATGAAATCTGCAGCACAAATAAAGACATTTGCCCGTCTGATATATTAGATAAACTAAGAGAAAAAGTAATACATGAACTTAACCAGGACGGTAAAAAAACAGATACTAAAGATGGAATGGACATGTCGCTGGTGAAAATTAACTTAAAGAGTAAATCCATAGAATGGGCAGGTGCTAATAACCCATTGTATTATTTTAAAGCAGGTGAGCTCAATGTTATTAGACCTGATAAGCAACCCATCGGCTACATTGAAACCATTAAACCATTTACCAATCATCAACTTACTTTAAACTCCGGTGATAGTTTATACTTATTTACTGACGGGTATGCCGACCAATTTGGAGGACCCAAAGGCAAAAAGTTCAAATATTCTCAACTAAAAGAAAAACTTTCAGATATTCAAACAGAATCAACCAAAATGCAAAAACACCTTTTAGAAAATATATTTAACGAGTGGAAAGGAAATTTAGAACAAATAGATGATGTCTGCATAATAGGCATAAAACTATGAAACGAATTACATTACTTTTAATATTATTTATTTATTCTTTACTTGGTTTTACCCAAGGCACTAAAGCATACATCGATAGCTTAATTAATATTCTTCCTACAATTAAAAGCGATTCACACAAAGTTGAAGTACTCAATTCTATTGCCTGGGACATAAGTTATGAAGATTTTCAAAAAGGAATAGACTACTCCTATAAAGCACTAATACTCGCCAAAAAGATTAACTACGAACCTCAAATATCCAGAGCTTATAATTGTTTAGGTACTATTTACGCAGATATGGGGCTGCACGAAGATGCCATAAAGTTTCATTTGTTGGCACTTGAACTCAACAAAAAAAACAACAGTCCAAACGGTGTAGCTAGTTCTTATGCCAATATATCAATAGTATATGCCAATATGGAAAACTTTGAGATAGCAAAAAACTATCTGATTCTGGCAAGAAATCAATTTGACAGTTTAAAAAGTATAATGAATAGAATAAAAATTGATTATGCTTTGTTTACAACATACAGTCACTTGAATATGCCAGATAGTGCTAATTACTATTTAGAAGAAGCCTTTGAAAGTGCCGATAAAGTAAAAGGTAACACCTATATGGAGGCAACTCTTTATTATCATTTATCAGAAAGAGAGCTGAATAAGGAAAATTATTCCGATGCCATTTTATACCTGATGAAAAGTGAAAAGCTCTACGAAGAGTTATTAAGTAGCTACGACCTTTTTTCTGTCAACCACAGATATGCAGAAATTTATATCAAACAAGAAAAATACCCGCAGGCCATAAGCTATTTAAATAAAGCACTAGATAAATACGGTGCTAACTCCACTCTTTCCGGTAAAGGCGATGTTTATAATAGACTTTCACAATGTTATTCAACTATTGGCGAATATCAAAAGGCTTTTGATGCTCAAGCACAATATATGGCTATTAAAGATTCTATAAGAAATGAGAAAAATCAAAATAGGCTAATAGCAATGGAAAACAAGTTTAAAAATGAAAAGAGTCAGCTTGAGCTTGAAAACCTAAAAAACCTTAACCAATTACAAAGTGCGGAAATTCAAAAGCAAAACACACAGAAAATTGCATTGGGAATTGGCTTATTGCTCATGCTAGCATTGGTATTTTTTATTTTTAGAGGATACAATCAAAAGAAACGTGCTAATGAATTAATCACCGTTCAAAAACAGGAAGTAGAAAAACAAAAGGTAATTGTAGAAGAAAAAAACAAAGAGATTCTGGATAGCATTGCTTATGCAAAACGCTTACAAGATGCCATCCTCCCTCCTTCCGAAGTAATTAAATCTACCTTTAATAATTCACTTATTTTTTATAAGCCAAAAGACATTGTTGCCGGAGATTTTTACTGGATGCAAAAAGCTAAGGATGAAGTTTTATTTGCCGTTGCCGATTGTACCGGACATGGTGTTC
This sequence comes from Bacteroidia bacterium, assembly GCA_030426475.1. Classification (GTDB taxonomy): domain Bacteria; phylum Bacteroidota; class Bacteroidia; order Flavobacteriales_E; family Vicingaceae; genus CALALS01. Next base: position 9,119 of record JAUHYR010000079.1, on the reverse strand, counting down.
CGGGTGCTATGGTAAGCATTGTTTGTAGTAATGCACTAAACAGAACTGTAAAAGAATTTAACATTACACAACCTGCTCAAATTCTTGATAAAGTTAGTGAGTTGGTAGAAGAAAATTTTTCTACTAATGAAAGTAATGTTCAAGACGGAATGGACATTTCCCTGTGTAAATTAAACTTTCAAACCTTATCACTTGAATATGCAGGTGCTCAAAATCCAGTATGGATAATAAGAAATAATGAACTTCTAGAATATAAAGCCGATAAGCAACCCATAGGAAAATATACCGACAGAAGACCATTTACCAACCACACCATTCAGTTAGAAAAGAACGACACGCTATTTCTTTTCTCAGATGGTTATGCTGATCAATTTGGAGGTGATAACGGTAAAAAACTAAAAACAAGCAATCTCAAGAAAATTCTTTGTTCTATTCAAGAAGTAGATATGGAAAAGCAATTGGAGTTTATTAAAATGAACTTTGAAAGATGGAAAGGAGACATAGAGCAAGTAGATGATGTCTGCATTATGGGTATAAAAGTTTAAATGAAACATCTTTTAAAAATATTAGCTCTTCTCCTATTCGTTAACGTTTCTTATTCTCAAAATGAATTTATTGACTCACTTAAACATTCGCTTACATCGGCTAAAAACGACTCTGTTAAAGCAGAAGTATTAATAGCACTAGCCAATGAAATTATAGATGACAAAGTTTGGCCGGTGTACAATAACAAAGCCTATCAACTAGCAGAACAAAAATTAATCACATCTCCAAACAGTAAACATTATCTGGGTGTAAAGGCATTTGCCTTAACTAATTTTGGATATCTGGAAGACGATAAAGGTAATACTGTTAAAGCCCTAGAACATTATCAAGAAGCGCTAGACCTTCATAAAAAGATAAACAATACAGAAGGAATTGCAAGTGTTCTTAACAATATCGGCTCTATTCTTTACGACCAAAAACAGTATGATGAAGCTTTAAAATACTACAATCAAAGTGTAGAACTAAAAAAGGAAAACAACGACAAAGAAGGCATCGCCTGGACTTACAATAATATTGGAACCATTTACGAAGCACAAGAAAAAGTAGATGAAGCTATTTTATATTATCGAAAAAGCCTACACATTATGGTGTCGCTTGCCAACCCTGGAGGACAAGCTATAACCATGAATAATCTGGGTGCTTTATTTTTGCGGAGAGGTGAGTATAAAGAGGCAATCTCCTATATAAGAAGAGCAAACAAGCAATATAAAATAGCCAATGATGAATCAGGTGTTGCTTGGACCTACGGCAATCTTTCGCATTGTTTTTATAAGCAAGGAATGGCTGATAGCACTATGCACTATGCAAAAAAGTCTTATGAAATAGCTAGTAAGCTTGATTACCCGGCCGTGCAAATTCAATCCATTGAAAAAATGTATGATGCCTATGCGCTAAAAGGTGACTACAAGCAAGCGCTCAACTATCACATACAATGGAAAAACTTACAAGACACTATTGAAAATACCGAAAAACAAAAAGAGGTCCTGAAAAAAGAAATGCAGTACCATCACGAAAAAGAAAAGCTTAAACTAGAACAGGATAAACAACAAGCAGCTGCTATTGCCAAGGAAAAGGAAATTAGAAGTTATTGGATAATTGGAGCTATCATTCTCATTCTACTTATTGTAGTTGTATTCTCGGGCTTATTATTTAATCGATTTAAACTGGTTAAACAACAGAAAGCCATTATAGAAAAACAAAAAGTAATTGTAGAGGAAACCAACAGAGAAATAGTGGATAGTATAAACTACGCCAAACGTTTGCAAGATGCTATCCTCCCTCCTCATGAAACACTTCAGGCTGTTTTTCAAAACTTCTTTATTTATTATCAGCCTAAAGACATTGTAGCGGGTGATTTTTACTGGATGGAAGAAATTAAAGGCGAAACCTTTTTTGCCGTTGCCGATTGTACAGGCCATGGCGTGCCGGGCTCTATTGTTTCGGTAGTTTGCAGTAATGCTATCAACAGAGCAGTAAAAGAATTTGAACTAAAAGAACCTGCTCAAATACTGGATAAAGTTACAGACTTAGTAATTGAAACCTTTGATAAAAGCGGTGAAGAAGTAAAGGACGGTATGGATATTTCGTTCATCAAATTCAATAAAGATTTTACTGAAATAGCTTGGGCTGGTGCTAACAATCCGCTATGGATTATCAGAAACAATGAATTGATAGAAACCAAAGCAGACAAGCAGCCCATTGGTAAATTTGCTGAGCGCTCACCATTCACCAATCATAAAATTACGCTACAAAAGAATGACACACTTTACCTATTTACTGACGGTTATGCCGACCAATTTGGCGGTGAAAAAGGCAAAAAGTTTAAAAGCGGAAATCTAAAACAGTTGTTGCTTTCTATTCAAAACAAGACAATGGAAGAGCAAAAGAAATACATCATTGAAAGTTTTGAAAACTGGAAAGGAAACTTAGAACAAGTTGATGATGTCTGTATCATGGGGATTAGAGTTTAAATCACCTACCAACAAACTCAATTGTTTTTTCAATCATATTGCCATCTTCATCTACTAATGTAAGTTTATGAAAACCCTCTGTGGTAAGGATTTCTTTTTGATGTAAACGCTTGGTAGTGCCTAAATAATCTTCATCTAAATACCAGTAAATTTCTGCTTCCGTTCTTCGGTGAGCCACTTCAAAAATAGATTTACTCAACGTACCGTCCAGGTTTTTAGGAACAAACAACTTCAAGCCCTCTTTCGGATAAATCATCTCCATCATTTTTTCTGAAGCGCCTGCACAATTAGGGTGAATAGGCGGTAAACTTTTATAACCGGGATTTTTGGTTTTATAATACCACTCCTGAACAGGTGGTAACACAAACCAGCTTTGCTCATTCATTTCGTCAATGCTGTAACAATTACTGTTTACTCGGTAATTACCTGTGTTATCCAAATGAATTTTTTTATGAAACGTACACACCGGAAAATTCATTCCCATAATGGTTGTTTTAATGTACTTGGTTTGTGGGCAACTTAACGAAACCCGATAACCACTCACCGCACAAGTTTCAATCGTTTTTAATTCCTTTTCAGGTTCGCTAAACCAAGATGTTTCCGGTAAATAATTAAACGCATTAAACAAAATTGGAGCTGCCACTTGTATTCCCGTAAGTCCCGGTCTCCCCTCTCCGTCTGCATTTCCCGCCCAAACACCCACTACATATTCAGGGGTTACACCAATCGCCCAGGCATCACGTTGTCCAAAACTAGTTCCAGTTTTCCATGCAATGGTTCTGCTAGATTCAAACACTTTCCAGGCACCTTCTTCATTTGGTCGGTTTACTCCCGTCAACACATCAAAGGTTTGATAAATGCTACCCTTTGAAAAACTAGGCAGCAACTTTTCCTCTTGGTTTTGATTAGCGGCATATTGAATAGATGTAATCTCTTGTCCGTTGAGTTTCTGCGCCATAAAGTAATAGCCTCTGCATAATTCCCAAAGAGAAGATTCCGCTCCGCCTAAAATCAAAGACAATCCGTAATGATTAGCTCCTTTGTTGATGGATTTCAATTCTAATTCACCCAAGTTTTTATAAAACTGCTGAATACCGTAATCCTGCAACATTTTAACAGCAGGTATGTTTAACGAACGAGTAAGCGCATTGCTGGCGGGCACTGCACCATCATAACTTCTGTCAAAATTTTGAGGCGCATAGCCCGAAATACGGGTAGGAATATCTTCTACCAAAGCATTGGGCAAAATCATTCCTTCCTCTAGCATAGAAGCAAACAAAAACGGCTTTAGCGTACTTCCCGTACTACGTTTAGAAGTAATAATATCTACTTTACTTCCGCTTTCTTCCTCAGGGCAATTGGTATTTCCTACATAGGCCAACACCTTTCCACTTTTTACATCCAACACCAAAATAGCCGCATTGTGTACTTCGTTTTGTGCCAGACTAGTATGATACCTGTCCACCAACTCATTCAGTTTTTCCTGTAACGAAAGCTGAATGGTAGAATTTACCCGCTGTCCTTCTTTGCCTTCCGCAGCCAGTCGGTCTAATAAATGAGGCGTAATTTGCGGTAACGGAAACGGCTTGTTGGGTAGCGGCTCTGCCTTTGCCAGCATACCGTCTTCTTCCGTCAACACTCCGTTTTGTTGTAATTTATCCAGTAAACGATTGCGCTTTTCCAATAGTTTTTCCTGGTTCTTACCCGGATAAATAAGCGAAGGAGCATTGGGCAATACTGCCAGCGTAGCCACTTCACCCCAAGAAAGCAAATGAGCAGAACGGCCGTAATACCGCCATGAAGCCGCCTCAAGTCCTACCACATTTCCGCCAAAAGGCGCATGCGAAGCATACAGATTTAAAATTTCTTTTTTGCTATAACTCAACTCTAGTCGGGTAGCTAAAATTACCTCAATCAGTTTTTCCCAATAGCTTCTCTCCTTCCCTTTGCGCGACAAACGAATAAGCTGCATGGTAATGGTGCTGCCACCGCTTATAATTTCATCAGAAGAAAGGTTTTGGCGCAAGGCACGAAACAAAGAAACAGGATTTACACCCAGGTGATAATGAAAATACTCATCTTCAAAATACCTAACGGCTGTAGCATATTTAGCAGGAATAGAATCCGATTCAGGGAAACGCCACTGCCCGTCTGTGGCTATTTTGGCAGCTAGCAAATGCCCTTGATTGTCTTCTAAAATGGTAGACGTAGGGTCACTGAATAGCTGACTAGGTAATGAAAACCAAAACCAGGTAAACAGCAACAAAAATACCGCCCAGTAATACTTGCGCTTGCCTTTTAAAAATATGGTGCTTAGTTTTTGTTTCAACAAAATGGCTTAATGCCATAAAAGTAATGGTTTATGGTTGGAGTTAAAACGTTCATGCGTTAAATAGTTAACAAAGTAAATAGAACTATGACGAACTATAATTAAAGATTCACCAACTTGTTACAAAGATTTACGAACTTGAATTAAAGATTTGGGTTCATTAATCTAAGTTTTACGTTCTTGAATTCGAGATTTGCTTGTCTGAATCTTAGATTTACGTTCACGAATTAAAGATTTGCTTCCTTGAATCTTAGATTTACGTTCATGAATTAAAGATTCGTTTCCATGAATCTTAGATTTGGGTTCTTGAATTCGAGATTCAGGTTCATGAATCTAAGATTAGCTTCCATAAATCCTTAATTAAGCTTGGTATTTGCTTGCCAAAACCTCTTAAAATCCCTTAAAAACAGGCTGTTTTTGTGAAAAAGTGTTAAAAAAGGCCTAAAAACGGGCATTTTACCCCTAAAACAGATAATAATGGCACGCTGTATGCCGTTTATAAGAAAAACGTTATTTGAAATACTGCCCGGACTATGCAATAGTTAGAAATTTTTAAATCTATATATTATGGCAAGGTCAAAAAAGAAAAGCCCTGCCCTTGAAAAAGCACGTAAGAGGCTGGCAGGGATTGAGTCAATTAGCCCTAACTTAAACTTAGGGAATGGTTTAACGGCAAATGCGTATCGTACGCTTATCAACCAGTTGGAAGCCAATTTAAAAGCCTACAACATTAAGCTGAGTGAAGCCGATGAGCTCCTCAACAATGTGTTGGCAGGTGATGCCGAACTGGCTGAGTTTAGCGACCGTATGCTTAAAGCAGTAGGTGCTGTGTACGGACTAGACAGCAACGAATACGAAAAAGCAGGCGGTACCAGAAAGAGCGAACGCAAAAAGCCGGGTCCACCATCTGACACGGGAGAGGACGCTACACCGTCCTAATTAAAAAGAGTCTCGCAGCAATGCGGGACTTTTTTTATTTTCATTTTTGTTTTACTTTTAGTAGCTATTTTAATAAGATAATAAAATTAGATATGAAAACATTAAAATATTTAAGTCTAGGTGTTATAACTTTAATACTATACTCATGTCAATCAGATAATACTAAAGAAACTGAGACTGCTAAGATTGAAGATGTTGATACTTTGGATAAAGAGCAAGCATTAACAGATGTTACGAATCAAATAGCTGAATTTCCTAAATATTCAACTGTTATTGAGATGCTCAATGCATCAGGAGACTTTACGGGACATAATGTTGAGTTAATTGATTCAAGTGAGGAAAACGTTCATGTTCGCATATCAAGTGAGTTTATAAAGGATGAGGCAGAATCTGTAATGACAGAACAAGTCAAAAGAGATATTGTGTATGTAACATTTCAAGCATTTGCTCAGACTGATTTAAATAAAATAACCGTAACCTCAATACCGATAATTAGAAGTTCTTTTAACCCTAATTTAGAATATGATGGCAAGCTACAAAAATCTAAGAAAGAGACTATCTCCATTACACGAGCAAGAGCAACTGAAATAATTGAAAAATATCTACAAACTAAATCTTTTCAAGACTTATATCAATTAGACGGCACACTTTATCTTCCAAGTTCAAAATTTGATAAATTAAAATACGATGAATTGAATAATGTCTTTCTAGACATGAAATAATAAAATCTTTTATTCTCGGTGTAATTGCGAGACTTTTTTTATGAAAGTAATTTATTTAAAACAAGGTAAGTAGTCATTAAAATGAATATTAATGAACTTATAGAAAAACTTCGAGAGCGTATTGAAAATGACTACTATGAATTCGGAGAATCAATGCCCTTCGAAGATTTGTATAAATTTATTGATGACTATATTAATGATTCAACAAAGTCTATACTTGAAAGAGCTTTCTTTTTGATTTTGCATCAATTTCCTTCTGACAAAAAGGACTACATAGTCAGACCAAATGAAAGAGTATTAATTCCAGATATTTATGATATGAGTTCACCAGGAGTTGAATATGAAATTGATTTTGCACTTTACGGAGGTTCAATTGACAACCCAGTAAAAGTTGCAATAGAATGTGATGGATTGCGTTCACACAGACAAAAACATGGAAAACGAGATAGGCGAAAGGAAGTTAATTTACAAGCGGCAGGTTGGCTAGTAATGAGGTTTCGTTCCAAAGAAATTCAAGATGAACTAGAAAAGTTTGATAAAGAGGAACATTATATTTCTGACTTTCTATTTAGTATTGAGAATACAATAAAACAGAAACTAAAGGTAATTACTCATAACACTTTCCTCACACCTGAATATAGGAATAAATTAACTGGTTATAAGTGGGATAGGATTACATGCACAATCTGTGGGCACAAACAAATGGATACCCTCAATCATAAAAAGCTAACTTGTAGAAAATGTGGAAAAAAATTCTATAGAGAAATCAAGCCAGACGAAAAAATCAAATACGATTTCGATGGTCTCCTTTATTTCGAAGAATAAAAAATCTACAATTCTCCCGAAGCATCCGCTTGTGAGAAGTACAATTCATGCCTGAGGAGGCAGGCATCCATTTAACGGGACTGCTAATTAAGCGTCTAGATTCCGCATCAAGTGCGGAATGACGCTCTGGTTTAGGGTAATGACGCTCTGGGTTAGTTACTTTTAGTAAAATAGTCGATTATCATTCCAAGTATAACATAAGTAACAATAAAAGATATTGAAGGTATTAATATTACTGCAATTCCTTGTATTTCTGGATTTAATGATGACAACAAATTATAGTTGTTAACCAAAAAAATTGATATACCCCCAACGCATAGACTAAAGAACAAATGATAACCTAAGAGTGCTTCTCTTTTTTTGTTTTCTTCATTTGAAATGTATTTAAACTTAATAAACCTAAATACCAATGCAAGTAGTAGAATAATGAAAAAGATTAATCCATATAGGAAATACTTCTCCTTAAAAAATGGAATACGTAAGATTAATGAAACTAATATCATAAGCCCATTATTTGTCTATTGCCTTTTGGCTGGTTAACTCGTTACCAATTATCTAATTAATTCATTATCACATTAGCTAATTAGCAGAAAGCTCTCCTCCTGCTTGTATTACTTTTACCCACTTACCTGCTTTTTTGGCGTTTATTTCATGGTCATACATGGCTTCGCAATACACCGTTGGCAGATAAAACTCACCCAAATAGCTTGCGTTTAGCAATATTCTAAAGGTTTTAGATTTGTTACGGTCAATATCAAAATAGGTATATACTCTGTCGTCTCTAAAGTCTTCGTAATCGGGTTTGTCTTTCAACTTAGTAGATTCGTTTACATCCATTCTGGTGTTGCGTATTTCCCAACCGGAAGGGAAAATCTGCGTGAGCGCCATTTCTTTGTAATGGCCTCTTACACCAGGGTTGGCAATGGTAACTTCGGCAATAAAATCGGTTCCTTGCTCAATTACGGCAGGGTCTATCGTCATACCGTCCATGTTCATATATTTTACCGAAAGTTTTAAATCGTTTTCGCTACTGCTTTGGTCGCCCACTAACGGAATACCATCCAACTGTATTTGTACAAACAGCTTTTTGCTGCCGTTATTGGTAATGCTTAGGTTACCGCTGGCACTGTTGGCAAAGCTTAGCTTGGTTTGTTTAATGGGTGTGGTAGAGCTAATGCTTTCAGATTTTCCGTTGAGTACAATGTTGTACTTTAAATCTGATTTTCCGCTGCCACCAATAAACTTGGTTATCGCTAATAAAGCATAAGCGGTAGTTTGTGTGCTGTACCAGTTTCTGGAAGCCATAGTTTTGGCAATGTTGTCAAACACTTTTTTGCCTCTTACATTGTCTTTCATCAGTGCCAATACTTCTAATATCATGGCTTCATCACGGCTAGAGCTACCGTAAGTGTAAGAAAGCTACCATTGCTTTAGCTACTTCTGTTTTTCCTGCCAGTAAGTATGCACCTGCTAAACGCCACTTAGCCGCCACCGAAAGATTAGGCACTTGCTTCATTCTGTTCATGGCACCCATAGCAGGTTGTTTAGCTAAGGCTAATGTGTAAAGTCGGTAAGCTTGTATCAGTTCGCCATTGTAGTAGCTTCTGTTACTACTAGCACTGGCAGACCATCCGTTAGCCTGTTGCTTTTGGAATTTAATCCAGTTATCTAAAAAGCCTGCAGGCAAGGCATAGCCTTTTTCTTTGGCTTCCAGCATAAAGTGTCCGGCATAATTGGTTCCCCACTCAGAGGCTTCGGCATACGCACCCGGCCAGTAAGCCATACCGC
>JAUHYR010000078.1 GCA_030426475.1 Bacteroidia bacterium | reverse complement strand
ATAGGCTTTGCGGCAACTCCTTTGGTAGATTATTTTTCGCAGTTAAAAGATAAGCGTATAAGTATTCTTATTCCCGGTGCGGGCAATGCTTATGAAGCAGAGTGGCTGCATAAAAACGGATTTATTAACACCCATGTTCTTGATATCTCTTCGGAGGCGGTTGCAAATTTTAAGAAAAGAGTACCGACATTTGCAACGCAAAACGTTCATTTAGAGGATTTTTTCAGCCATCAATCACAATATGACTTGATAGTTGAACAAACCTTCTTTTGTGCTTTAAATCCTGGGTTGAGAGAGAGCTATGTAAATAAAATGGCAGAGCTTTTGAAACCGGGAGGAAAGTTGGTTGGCCTGTTATTTGATGATCCGTTAAATAATGACCATCCACCTTTCGGAGGTTGTAAAGAAGAATACGAAAACCTGTTAAATAAACGTTTTGAATTAAAAGTAATGGAAACCGCTAAAAATTCAATTGCTCCCAGACAAGGGCGTGAGTTGTTTTTTATCGCAACCAAGAAATGAAAAAGAGTATTTACATATTGTTATTTTCTCTTGTAGGGCTTAGTTCTTTTGCCAGAACGGATAGCTCTGAAGTAAATGAAAAAGATACCACTCGTTACTACGCTTTAGTAGATTCTTCTTTGCTACACTTTTACGAATATGATTTTAGCATTGATTACGATAACTGTATGCTCTACGAAGAGTTGAATGAATGGCTCGGAACAAAATATAAGTATGCGGGAAACAGCCAAAGCGGAATAGATTGCTCCGGTTTAATGAAGCATTTTTATAGTAAGTTTTACGAAATGGAATTGCAGGGAGGCTCGGCAAGCATATACCCATTAACCAAACCTGTAGATAAAGATTCATTACAAGAGGGAGATTTAATCTTCTTTAAGATAAGAGGAAACCGCATATCACATGTGGGTATGTATTTGCAAAACGGATACTTTGTACATGCCAGTGTGCATTCAGGCGTTACCATTAGTCATTTATCTGAGGCGTATTACGAAAAGTATTATTACGCTGCCGGAACTTTCAGGGAATAATTATCTTTGTTCCATGCCAAACAAAACATTAATTCTGGAAAAGCAGGTCTTTCAACAAAAGGTAGTACGTATGGCTTACCAAATTGCCGAAGACTATGCCGATGAAAAAAAACTAATTGTTGTAGGTATAAAAGAAAACGGAGCTATTTTAGCCAAACAACTTCAAAAGCAGATAGCCAAAATTGCCGACTTTGACGTTAAGTATTGTGAGCTTAGCATAGATAAGGATAATTACCAGAAAGATGTTCCTGCCTTAACTATAGATACCAAAGAATTAAAAAATGCCAATGTAATATTGGTAGATGATGTGATTAATTCAGGTGGAACGCTTATTTACGGAGCTAAGTTTTTATTGGAGTTTCCTGTTAGGCGACTTTCCACTGCCGTAATGGTAAACCGTGACCACCGCAGATTTCCTATTAAAGCAGATTATGTAGGGCTTTCTTTAGCTACTACCATGCAAGAACACATTCAAGTAGATTTTGATAAGCAAGGTAAAGGCGTTGCTTATTTAGAGTGAGGAACACATTGGGTTAATTGCCATTGAATAGAGGTAAAAAACTAGAAACAATCCGAAAGAAAATATTGCTGAAAACAAAAAGACTCCTACTATCTTCAACCAATGTCTGTTTTGCCTTTTTATTAAACTGCCTAATAAATATGTTAATGATAAGGCTGTAGTTGGAATACCTATAAAGTTAAATGAATATACTAGATAAAATAATCTGTTTATATTCAAGTAAACTACAATTGCTAAAATAATAGTCAAAACACCAGCTATTAATATTTTATTACTCCTTCCCTTTACTAAATCACCAAACTTAATAATTGACCATAGTAATAGGAAAATACTTATCAATGGATAAATAGAAAATGCCATCATCATGTATTACTTTAAAACAAAAATAATCCTTTCTAAAATTCTCATTAGTATTTCTCTGTATTTATTGTTATTATTGGAAATCATTCAATTTCAAAGTTTTGGCACAGCCTTTGCAAATGAGCTGCGCATTATTAACCATTAAAAACTAATCATTATGAAAAAATCTACTTTATCAGGCTTTATGGCTTTGATATTACTTTTTATTACTTCTTACTCGGCAACCGCTCAGGAGGCAAGTGCTTCCAGTTGGGTAGTTGAGTTTAAACAAAACGTACTATGGCAGCGTACTACTTCTTTCGGAATATTAGTAGTGTGTACCGCTGACGGACTACATGGTGTTGACCCTGAAACAGGGAAAATACTTTGGTCAAAAGCTGAACTGGCTAACTTACCTGAATCAGGTTATCAGCCTGTGGAAGGTAGCCCGTTTGTGCAAGTGGCTACTGCCGGAGATAATCCTACAGTATATGTATTAGAACCTTTTGAAGGAACATTAGTATTCAACTCAAAAGAAGCAGGCATTGATCAGGTAAAAGAAAAACATGTGTTGCCTAAAAACTTAAGCATCTTGGTTCAAGGAATTTCTGCGGGTCAAGACAAACCATCTCTTTATATGATTGACTTAGCCACAGGGAAAAAGCTTTGGCAAAAAGACAATGAGTTTGGAATGTTAACTGCTTTTAAGGAATTAGGTAATAATGAATTCTTGTTGGCTACACTATGGAGCATGTATAAAATCAATTCTAAAACAGGTGATGTAGTTTGGGAACAACCATTAGACCCTGCTTCAGCGGCTCAAATGGAAAAGATGAAAGCCTTAGGGAGTTTGCTTAAAGACATGGCCGAGAATAGTGTGAAGCCGGGTGATGTATTGGCTGACTTTTATTTAATGAAAGGAGGCAAAAACTTTATCATTGGTTTTCAGGCTAAACAAACTAAAACATCTACCGGAACAGACGGGAAAACGGTTACTACCATTACTTATAAAAGTGGATACAACTGTGTTGCTCTAGAAACAGGTCAGCCTGTTTGGGCAGAAGGCGTAGAATTTGAAGGTAAAAAAGGTAAAATTATTTTTGATGACAGAGGCTTAATTGTTTGCCCTGATGCAGGTTTGAACACCATGATTAATATGGTAGATTACAGCACAGGCGAAAAGAAATGGGGCAAAAAAGGAAAAGGATTTAAAGTAAAAGGCGGTGTGATAGATTATGTAAACACCAAAGCCGGAATTCTTTTAGTATTAGCTAAAGAATCATCTAGCGGTGATGCCAATTATATGATGAATATGCTGGATGCCGATGCTGGTATGCTAAAGTTTGAAAAGTATGCTAAGCTCAAAGGAACGATTCAAAGAACTGAATTGTTAGATGGCGGATTGTTTTATGTAACTGATGAAGAAGCGGACATCTTAAATATTGGTACAGGCGAAACCATGTTTGATAAATCTATCAGAACAGGAAAAGGACAAAATACTTCTACCGATGATATGATTTATGTTTTCTCTGCAAAAGACAAAGGATTGTATGCTATTGACAAAAAAGCCATGACCAAAGCCTTAATTACCGGAGACGACATTAAGTTTGACGGTAAAGAAGAACCGACAGAAATAGAAGTTCGTGAAGAAGGTATTGTTATCAGCAGTATGCAAAATATTGTAATGGTAGATAAAGCAAGTGGTGTAATTAAGTTTCAGAAATATTATGCCGCACCTGATATACCAAACATTATGAAAGCACTAAACGCTGCTGCTGCAGTAAGAGCTGCTTATATTGGAGTAGCGGCAGGTATAACTTCTGCTGCGGTAACTGCCGTAACAGCAGAGCATGCCAGTAACGATGTAGAAAGAGAAGTAGGTACGGCTGTTGCAGGTGCTTATGGCGATTTAAGCGCTGCAGGTTTTTCGTATGCAGGAAAATACATGAAAGCTATTAACCAGCGTTTTAAAGCTACCGCCAGTTCTGCCGATTTTATGTTTATGATGACGGAAGGTGACGGAAGAAAAGACAATAGACTTATCAGAGTGAGCAAAACTACAGGCGAAGTAGTGGATTACATTAGTTTAGGAAAAGACAAAGACCCGAGCTATGAAGTAGATAACATTGAAAACAAAATCTACTACAAAAAAGAAGCGAATAAAATACACGGCTTCAAATTTGGCTAAAAACCACTTTACCCATATATACAAAAAGCCCTGGCAAATTAATGCTGGGGCTTTTTTGTGTTAAACTAAACCTATAAACTACTACTTAATTCTTTTCAAAAGTTAAATAATCTGTCCCACCGTTTCCACCACTAACATCTTTTAGTTCTATTTTTGTTTCAGAGTGAGAAATAAAATCCCAGTCATCACTCAACTCTTCAAAATCGGCTGGAGAACCAAAGCTTATGTTAAAGTCTAAATCATCTTGAGTATCATCTTTACTGTTACTATCAGTAATACTCCATGTGCCGCTATAAGTATTGCTGCTATTGGTAGCTGTTAGCGTACTTCCATCAGTAAAGGTAAAGTTGTAGCCAGTAAAGTGTGCTGTTTCATCTTTTCCTGAGTCAATAAACTTGGTGATTTTCCATGAACCACTTTTAATGCTATCCTCAATATTTAGTTGTGTTTGTTTGTTTCGGTCTTTTGAGCAAGACATCATAGATGTAACAACTACGATGGTCAAAACGCTAATTGCTATTTTGGGTTCAAACTTCATATTAACTCTTTTCTTTTACTTTACAGGTGCTAATTCCAAAAGGTGCGTAAAGCGGACAAAAACTCATAAAACTGGTAAGTAAAAACACTGCTGCCAATACTAATAAAACTATACCTACCGTACCTGTTAATACATTACCAAAGTAAAGCCCGGCTATTAAGGCAGCAATAATTATTCTAATTACTTTATCTGCCGTACCCATATTTTTTTTCATGATGTGTTATTTTTATTTTTTACAAATGTAGGGCAAGGATAACACCTCAACAGTAACATAAGTTACACCCAATAATGATATATGTCAGTGGATTAAAAATTAGTGTCAAGCTTATCGTTTATTGTTTATTTAGTACTTGTACAGCACCTTTTTACGTTTTTTGGTTCGTACACAGGTTTAAAATTAAATAAACCGGTAACTACAAAAAACAAGGATATACTGAGTAGAACAATACTTACCCAACCATTAATCAAGTTAGTTAAATATAGTGTGAGCAAGATGGCAAACACTGCTAGTTTTATTATTATATTTTTAGTTTTCATAATTAGGTTTTTTATTAATTACAAAGCTAAATGAACCACCTTGCATTTACAGTAACATAAGCTACATAACGAAATGATATATGTCAGCCAACAAAAAAAGCTATTACCCCCTGTTTCTTCACCTTGTTTCGAAACTGTCCCCCTAAACTAGGGGGACAGCGAATGTAATGAGCAGGGTTAGAGGTGTTTTAAGGAAATGCCTTTAGTTTTTTGAGGAATGTGAAGTTATTTATTGTTAATCTTATCGGTTTCCGAATAATGGATATTTTTATTAGTCATATTTTTATTTAATGCATGAATTTTTTTAAAATTTTCATTGTCAATAATGTTTAAATTATTGTATTCGTTCATAAGCCATTTATATTTTTCAAAAACTGAGGGGTTATCGATATTATCATCTAATCCATTAATAATTTCTTTTTTAATATTAATTAAATATTCTCCTATATGTTTTTGTAATACTTCTAATGCACTTAATTGAGTGCTACCAACTAATCCATCTTCGAAACGTTTTATATACCCATGATATGGGTATCGATCATCAGTAGTTTTTATTGGGTAATTTAATTTTTGAATTAAACTCTTTGATAAAATAATTCTTGGAGATTTTGCGATTTTCGATTCAATATTATATGCATCAACCAATGCAGGACCTATGATAACATTTTCGCTACTATGATGTAGTTTTCCAATCGAAATGCCGCCTCTAAATACTACGCCAAAATATAGAAGTTGGCTTCCGATGAGACATATTCTACTTAAAAAGGAAGAAAATACTTCATGAAAATTATCATCATTATACTTAACAGAAAATGTGATACAATCGGAAAATTGTGTACACTTTAAATTATCATTTATTTCAAATTTACTTTTATCTTTTTTTTGAAAATCTTCTTCTAGTTCTAACATTGAAGAATTCCAATTTTTAGGATTCTCATTTAATTTTAACATAAAAAGACTAAAGTATATTTTATCTAATAAATCTTTATTTGTAATTGATTCTTTAACGATTTCAGAAAAGCCTAAAATGTCTATAAAGGCTACGATTCTATCTTCATAATTTATATAGTCCATATCCAAATTTACTCTATTGGGTTTGTGCTGGCAAGGCTTGTTGAAAAGTTATGAAAGCTAGTTACTTCAGTTTTATGGGTATCCAAAGCTCTTCTTCGGAATCAGGGTGTTCGTTTTTGTATTTTTCACCCATCAGGGCAAAGTGGGGGCGGTGGTCTAATACATATTCGGAGTTAGGTAGCCATTGAGTATAGATGTATTGGTAGGTGGGAGCAGCTTCACTGGCTTTACCTTTGTAGTTAAATACGGCATAGAGTCCTTCGGGTAAAATAAGTTGTTCTGTATTATTGGGTAAGGTTTCGTATTCGCTTACTTCTATGGCCGCCCATTTTTCAAAGTTAGTATTTGGGTTAAATTGTTTAAAGAAATCTATATCGGAAAATACTTCTACCGAATACATATAATTATTTACCTGATGTTTAATAGAAGGTCTTTGAGGCATAAAGCTTCTCCAAAGGTCTGCGGTTTTGTTTTGAGCAAAAGACATGTTTATTCTTTTGCCTGCTAATTTTCTTTCCATTAAAGTTTCTATTCTTGGTGTCACAGCTTATTGGTTTATCTGTATTTGGTATTTATGCAATAATCCGGTAACGGCAGGCAGGCTAAACTTAGCACCTTTTATACGGTTAAGTTCAGGGTCTATGCTATAGTTAAAAGCGGTGGTAAGGTCTGCTTTTTCCAGGTTGGTATTTTCAAAAGTAGCGTTGAGTAAATCGCATTCGGTAAAAGCACTCAAGCTTAGGTCTGTTTCGGTAAAATCTACCTCTTGCAGGTTGGTGTTTACAAAGCGGGTTTTACTCATTTTCACCTGATAAAACGAAGAGTGGTTGAGCTGGCAGTTGGTAAAGTTTACGGCAAAGCTAAAGGTTTTGCAATCTTCAAAATGTAGCCCCAGTAGCTTACAGTCTTTAAAAGAAACTTCCTGAAAAGAGGTTTGTTGGAGATTTACACCGCTCAAGTTACAATCGACAAACTCACAATTGATAAAACGTATTTCGGATAAATCGGCATTTAGGAAATTACAATTGGTAAAGTGGCAGTATTCGTATTCTGCCTTTGCCAAGGCTTGTTGGGTGAAGTCGGTTTTATCAAATGTTTGTTCTTCTATGTAATCCAGTTTCATGGTAGTTTATGCTTTTTGTTTGAGTTGCTCCATCAACAGTGAAAGTTTTTCAATGGTAACATGCTCCATCACTACTATTTTGTGCCAATGTGGTTCATGATGGTTATCGGGCACCAGGCCAAAGTTGTGCGCAAGTTCTTCACTAATATACTTACTCTTTATGGTAATAATGTTCGACTTAGGATGTCGGTAATATTCAATGTTCAATTGGCTTAGTTGCTCGCAAACCCATTCGGCTCTCTTCAACAGAATAAATACTTTTTCGTGCCAGGCATAAGGGCCATTTTTCATGAGTATCATCCATACGGCTATGGCATTAGCTCCCGAACGGCTTCCAATGAGGGTATAATCTTCTCCTTCTACATAGCTTGCTTGTTGGGTGTTGGCATAGTTAATAAATCCTTTTCGGATAAGAAAGATACCTGTTCCGTAAGGTGCTTGCGCCATTTTATGTGCATCAAGTGTAAAGGAAGTAATGTTGGGGTTAGCAAAAGTAAGGGTGCTTTGTTCTTCGGAAAAAGGGTAGAAGAAACCTCCATACGCACCGTCAACATGTATTTTGTATTCGCATCCGCTGTTAGAAAATGCTGCTACGTAATCTTCAACTTTATCTACCGAACCAAACATAGTAGTCATCATATTGCATACTACTATAAAGTATTTTTTACCGGCTGCTTTGGCTTGAGCTATGGCTTGATTAATACTTTCAACGCTTATTTCTCTGGTGTCATTATCTACGGCAGCTTTAAAAACATTTAGCAGCAAAAGGTTGGCAGCTTTGTCCATAGAGTAGTGGCTGTCATCACTGCAAACAATGGCTATTTCATCGGCTTTGGCGTTAAACTCACTCATGTAATAGTTTCGGTAAATCCAAATGGCTTGTATGTTGGCTTCTGTTCCGCCTGAAGCTACATAGCCATCTTGTTGCTGAGGTTCGCCTTTAAGAATATCTACCGCACAAATTTCTATGAGTTCTTTTTCTATTTGTTGTGTACCGCTAAAAAACGATTCTGACTTACCTAAGGTGTGACAACCAATGTGGTTAGGGTTTTGCACCATGGTAGAAATAAAAGGTGCTTCCTTTAAAAAGGTAGAGTCTTGATAAAATACTTTATTGTCAAGGTAAGAAGCGGGCAGACCCAGTATATTTTCTTTATCATAGTTTACATTGTTTTGCAATGCTTTAAAAACAATGTCTTTTATCTCTTCTTGCGATTTTTTCTCCCAAATCATAATCTGTTGCTTATCATCTGTCGCAAAGGTAGAATTTAGAATTAAGATGAACGGTTGATTAAAGTGTATTTAAAATCCTTCTATACTTAAATCTGGCACGGTGCTTGTCTTTAGTAATTTCAAATTTGTCAATTATGAAAAGAGCAGTACTAATAATAGCAGCCGTTTTAGCAGTAGCATTACAGAGCTGTGTGTATGTAGCTCCGGATCCGACACCGGGTCCTCCGGGACGTCCGGGAAGAGCATTCTTCGGAGTGAGTTATGATAATTATATGCCTTACAGTTATTGGGATAATAATCCTTCCATACCGTATAATCCTACTTTAGGAAGTTATTATCCGACTGCAACTGGTTTGTATGAGTTTGAGTATTACGTTAACCCTCATGAGTATTGGTACGGAACGTATCAAATATTTATCAATCCTGGTGGTCCGGGTGAGCCACATGGTCAGCCTGGTTATGATGGGCTAGATACTTACCTGATGCTTATTTGTAATCCATGGGGTTTTTATGAGGAAAGAGGCAACGCTAGATTAATGCCTCCTGCAAACGGAGAAGAATTGGTGGTGGAAGTAAATGATAAGGGACAGCACTTTATTATTAAAATGAAAAAGACAACGGTACATGAACGTCCCACTGAGCATGAACCCAAGTTCAAAGCTCAATAAAAACCAGCCTCTCGTTTGAGAGGCTTTTTTATGGAAATAAATAGTATTTTCATCTCAAGAGAAACAAAAACTTAAGCAATGAAAACCGCACTCATTTTTTTAATCTTCTTCGGAAGCTATCACCTTGATTTAACAAAAGTAGAAACCCACACTTCATGGGAATCTTGTTTAGATAAAGAATGGAAAAAACAAGATGGTTGGTTTACGGAAAATGCAATCTCTTTTAAAACCCCTGTTGCTAAAGATACTGCCAGCATGCGTGATATTTTTATTTTTCATAAAGGTGGCAGTTTTACTCATGAACTTAAATTACCTGCAGGAATAGGGGGCATTTGTGGGAATGGTTTACTTTACCTAAATGAGAGTACTTGGAATATGCAGGATAATATACTTACTATTCATATGAAAGGAGGGCATCTTGTAGAAGATGAATTTGATTATATAGTAAAGTATACAATCACTAAAATGAGTAAAGACGAGTTAGTTTTAACTAAGCTGAAATAACTCCTGAACCGATTAATTCGTTGCCATCATACCAGGCGGCAAACTGTCCCGGAGTAATGCTTTTCATGGGCTTTTCAAAGTAAATGTAAATACCTTCTTCAAAAGCGTAAAGCCTTGCTTTTTTAAGGTCTTGACGATAACGGATTCTTACTAAGTAATCTTTTTGTTCGCCTGCTTTTAATTCTAAATCTTTTCTTATCCAATGTACTTCATCTTTTTGAATGAATAAGGCTTTTCTAAAAAGACCGGGATGCTTTTCTCCTTGGCCTACATAGATTTCATTGCGATTAACATCTGTGCCAATAATAAAAACAGGTTCAGATTTACCACCTATACCCAAACCTTTACGCTGCCCGATAGTGAAATAATGAGCGCCATCATGTTCTCCTAATTCAGTTCCTGCTTCAGAAGAATAGCTAAAAGGAGTGGAGAGCTGTTTTAATAATTCGTGAGTAATGTTCGTGTCGTTTACTAGTTTGTAGTAATCGCTATACATTGATAGTCTGCCATCAATTTCAATTACTTTTCCTTTTTTAGGTTGTAATTGTTGTTGCAAAAAAACAGGAAGTTTTACTTTACCAATAAAACACAAACCTTGCGAATCTTTCTTTTCTGCTGTTATTAAATCTGCTTTTTTGGCAATTTCTCTTACTTCACCTTTTTCTAAGTGACCAATAGGAAATAAAGCTTTAGCCAATTGCTCCTGACTGACTTGGCATAAAAAATAACTTTGGTCTTTGTTGTTGTCTTTGCCTGCCAGTAAACTATAAATGCCGTTTTCTTCTTTCTTTTGGCAGTAATGTCCGGTTGCTACGTAGTCTGCTTTTAGGCTTAATGCAATTTTTAAAAACACATCAAACTTTATTTCACGATTACACAATACGTCAGGGTTAGGAGTTCTGCCTGCTTCATACTCGGCAAACATGTAATCTACAATACGTTTTTTGTATTCTTCGCTTAGGTCAATTACCTGGAAAGGAATACCTAATTTTTCTGCAACCAATAAAGCATCATTGCTATCATCAATCCAGGGGCATTCATTATTAATCGTAACAGATTCATCGTTCCAGTTACGCATAAAAATACCAATAACATTGTAGCCTTGCTCTTTTAAAAGATAAGCCGCCACACTGGAATCAACTCCACCAGATAATCCTACTACAACTGTTTTGTTTTGCATTTATTCAAAAAGTTCTTCAAGCGGTTCGCCCGTGCATGAGTTAGGGATAGGAATGTTTAATATCATACTAAGAGTAGGAGCAATGTCAATGGTGTAAACCTTTTCTACCGAACTTCCTTTCTTTACATTTCCATACCAAATTAAAGGAACATGTGTGTCATAGTTATAGGCACTTCCATGAGTTGTTCCATGTATTTCATGATTAATATATCCCGGTTTTAGTAAGATAAAATAATCACCGCTAAGGTTTTCAATCAAGCCATTTTTAATAGTATGTTCCATTGAACCCGGAGGATAAAGTCTTAGTTCTTCGTAAGCATAAATATCTCTGACTCCTTCAAATTCTTTAGCTATTCTTAAAATGTTTGCCTTTATTTTTTGAGGCGATAGTCTTCTGTTTTGTCTTAGTGAATCTAACTTAAAGGTTTTTACATAAATGTTTTCATTAATGATTTTAACAGCGATAGAGTCTCTCATTCGTTTATTGAAGAAGTTGTTTAAGCTATCTTCTAATCCTTTTGCATCAAAATATCCGGCAGACATTCCGTTATCTTTTAAATAGTTCGGGTTATCAATTGCTCCATGGTCAGAAGTAAGGAACAATACATATTTATCCTGACCAATGTTTAGGTTCAAGTACTCGATAAGTCTTGCAAGGTCTTTATCTAATCTCAAGTAAGTATCTTCTAGTTCAATAGAGTTAGGTCCAAACTGATGACCAACATAATCGGTGGAAGAATAACTAATACTTAAGAAATCTAAGATAGAATCTTTGCCTAGCTTTTCTGCTGCTATGGCTTCTATGGCTAAATTCGTTAATACCGAATTTCCAAATGGTGTTGCTTTAATAAGGTCTCTTCCTTCAATTTTGCTAATAGCTTTTAGGTCATAAGGAAATACAGCAGCTTTCATTCCTTTCGGTGCTTCTTCGTAAGGAGTGTAATCCGGCCAGCTTTCTGTGTAAGACTCAATAGGCAGGAGAGTAGTCCATTCTCTTGAAAGATAAACATCTACTGATTTTCCTTTGTTAAAATTATTTACCCAAGTCGGTAGTTCTTTTTTATAAAACGATGAGGTAACAAAATCTCCTTCGTCCATCCAGTAACATCCGTCAGGAGTGTGGCCACCGGGTAATACAGCTCCTCTGTCTTTTAAGGATAAAGCAATTACTTTTCCTTTGAGGTTAGTGCTAAATTTTAGTTCATCCGTAATAGTAGAAGCCATTAAGTTTTTAGGAGACATTTTTGCTTTTTCACTGGTTGAGCCAATCGGATTTACCTTTTTATCTTTTACGCAATACACTTTTTCAAGTGTTTCTTTATCTAACCAGTCGTTAGCTATTATTCCGTGATTAGCGGGAACTGTCCCTGTGTAAATAGAAGCATGTCCCGGTCCGGTAAATGTGGGGATGTAATTATAGTGTGTGTTTTTAAAGAAGTATCCTTCATTTACTAATTTTTTAAAGCCGCCTTCACCGTATTTGTTCCAATACTTGTAAATATAATCGGGTCGCATTTGGTCAATCACAATGCCAACAACCAATTTGTTTTCTTGTTGTGCAAAAGCGTTCATCAAAAAGAAGAATGAACAAAATAATACGATGCTTTTTCTCATATTGAGTAGATTAAATAATATTAGTTTTTCCCAGAATAAAATAAATAACGGCAATGCCTACGATTAAACTTATGGCAATGTTTGCAATGGCTAACAAACTGTTTCCTGTTTGAAAAAGTGTAAGTGTTTCAAAGCTGAAT
>JAUHYR010000137.1 GCA_030426475.1 Bacteroidia bacterium | reverse complement strand
TTTTGCACATGATTATATCATTGTTTGGATACGGAAAAATGGGTAAAGAAATAGAGCAAATTGCTATTGAAAGAGGCCACCAAATTGGATTAAAAATAAACTCTTCAAATTCCTCAGACATTACTAAAGAAAATATCAAAAATACTGATGTTATTATTGAGTTTAGTCGTCCTGAGTTTGCCAAAGACAATATATTATTTGCCATAGAAAACAATGTGCCTATTGTTGTGGGAACAACAGGTTGGTATGATGATTATGATTTTTTAAAATCCCAAACTCTTGAGAAAAATGGAGCACTTTTAACGGCAACTAATTTTAGTGTAGGCGTAAATATCTTTTTTAAGATAAACGAATATCTAGCTAAAATCATGAATACTCAAGAGGCTTATGATGTGAACGTAAAAGAAATTCATCATACTCAAAAATTAGATGCACCAAGCGGTACAGCTTTAACATTGGCACAACAAATCATACATAACATTGATAGGAAAACCAAGTGGACAGATAAAAAAACTTTGGATAAAAGTGAGTTAACCATTACATCAGAAAGAATTGACCCTGCTCCCGGAACCCATTCTATTAAATATACTTCAGAAATTGATGATATCGAAATTACTCACACTGCACATAACAGAAAAGGTTTTGCATTTGGGAGTGTGTTGGCTGCGGAATTTGTTAAGGACAAAAAAGGTATTTTTACCATGAATGACGTGTTACAATTTTAAATAAACCAAAACTATTATGACATTATTTTGGATTCTTTCAATACTTTATTTTTTAGCTACTCATATAGCTTTTTACAAGTTTTTTGAAAACATGGGAGTAGAAGGTTGGAAAGCCTTAGTACCTTTTTATGGAACTTATTTAGCCATTAAGCTTATTAAAAAACCTTTGTGGTGGTTGCTTATTTACTATTTACCTTTTGCCGGTTTTATAGTATGGATGGGAATTATTTCCGAATTTTTAAAGCTTCATGGTAAATTCTTTTTTTGGCATCATGCAGTAGGAATAATCTTTGCCGGCATTTATTTGCCGTACATTGCTTACAAAGAAAAAGTGCCTTATATAGGATATGAAGCTTCAAAACAGTACAAAAAATCATGGGGAAGAGAATGGGCTGATGCAATAGCTTTTGCCGTTATTGCGGCTACCTTAATTCGAATGTTTTATATTGAGGCATTTACAATTCCTACTTCTTCCATGGAAAAGTCTATGTTGGTAGGAGATTTTTTGTTTGTTAGTAAAGTAGCTTACGGACCAAGATTTCCGATGACACCTGTTACTTTTCCTTTTACTCACCATAGTTTTCCGGAGTGGGTGCCTATAGTTGGAGGAAATAAATCTTATTCAGAAGTAATAGAGTTTGATTACCATAGACTGCCCGGTTTTGGTAATATTGAAAGAAACGATCCTGTGGTATTTAATTTTCCGGAAGGAGATACCGTTTGTTTGGGTCAACCTGCTATGTCTTACTATCAACTTTGTAGAGATTTTGGACGGAAACAGGTTTTATCAAACAGCTTAGTTGACCAAAGAACTAATATGCCTGTTTTTGGAGATATAACTGTTAGACCATTGGACAAAAAAGAAAACTATGTAAAAAGGTGTGTAGCACTTCCGGGCGATAAGCTTGAAATAAAAGACGGAGTGTTATATATAAATGATAACTATGCTTTTTTCCCGCACGGCTTACAGTATAAGTATGAAATATATACTGACGGTACTGCTTTGTCGGAGTCGTTTTTTAATAATTTGGATATTACAGATAAAACAGACGGTAATTTAATTCAAGGAAGTAATCAATATTATTATGTAGCAGCATTAACTCAAGAAAAAGCAAAAATTTTAGAAGAAAACCCTGCAATTATTTCTGTAAAACGAATGATTCAGCCTAAAAAATATTATACCGAACAAACAGGATTTCCGATTTTCCCAAACAATCCAAAATATGACTGGACGGTAGATAATTATGGGCCTATGATTATTCCTAAAGCAGGCGTTACAGTTGATTTAAACTTAGATAATCTGCCTTTGTACAAAAGAATTATAGATGTTTACGAAGACAATTTACTGAAGGTGGATGGCAATGATATTTACATTAATGGAGAAAAATCAACTAGCTATACTTTCAAACAAAACTACTACTGGATGATGGGTGATAACCGTCATAATTCTCAAGATTCTAGATTCTGGGGATTTGTACCGGAAGACCATATAGTTGGGAAACCAGTATTTATTTGGTTATCTTTAGACTACAATAAGAAGAAACTGTTCGAAAAAATAAGATGGGGCAGACTTTTTTCTTTAGTCGATAAAGATGAATAAACTTAAGCGAAAGAGAATATTAGCCTTTAGAAGTCTAAAGGACTGGTTTAAAGCCCTTTTTTGGGCTTTTTTCATTCTTTGGGTATTAAAAGCATTTGTGGGAGAGAGGTTTACCGTCATTTCATCATCTATGCTAAATACCTTACAACAGGGTGATGTCATATTTGTAAATAAAGTAAAGTTTGGCGCCAGAG
>JAUHYR010000077.1 GCA_030426475.1 Bacteroidia bacterium | reverse complement strand
TCTCAGCCCGATGAATTAATTACTGCTATTGATCAGGTTCTTGACGGGAAAAAATACCTTTCTCCCGAAATGTCTATTCGCTTATATGAAGCAAAAGCTAAAAAGACGAAAAAACCTGTTGCCTTTTTCTCAAAACGTGAGTTACAGGTTATAAAACTTTTGGTGCAAGCCAAAACAAGTGCAGAAATAGCTAAAGCACTTAACTTAGGAAAAAGAACTGTTGATACTCACAGGTCTAACATTATGAATAAGTGTAATGTTAAAAATACTGCGGGAATTATAAAATATGTGTACGACAATAACATTCTCCCTATTAAAAAATAATCCTAACTAATAGAATACAAGTCATTTTTCTTTTTTGAAATTTCCTGATTATCAGCTAACCAGTTTATCACCTTTATAATTTTTTCTTTCTGAATTGAGCTAAGTTCTTTAGTTATGTCTGAATATGACAAAGAATTTTGATGTAATAACTTAAGAATTTCGGTCTTAATTTCATTAAATTCTTTTGACGTTAAATTATTACGCTTCTTATCTAAGCATACATCACAGATACCGCAAGGCTCTCCAGAGTTATCATTAAAATATTCTAGCAATAGAATACTTCTGCAAACATTTTTTTTAGTGACATAATTTAGGATAGACTTTAACTGTTTATCCCTTACTTCTTTTCTAAAATGATACACTTCCTTAGAAATAGAAAAATGATTTTCAGGCAATATTTCAGTTAAAAAAGTTAATTGAGGCTGATTGTTCTGGGGAATATAATCTATGACTCTTAGCTTGTGCAATTGAGCCAATTGCTTAGTTAAAACACTTTTATCTAATTGTGCATTCACGGCAATCTTATCTTCATTGAAGGTCACATATCTATCGAAAACTCCTTCATACGTTCTTAAGATTACTTTTAATAATGAATCATACCCAACATGCTCAACCTGAAATTTATATATCTCCTTAGAATCCATTAATACTCTAAGTTTGGATGGTTGGTAAAACGCATCAGACAATGAAATTAAACCTTCCAACTCCAAAAATTTCAAAGCATTATATACATCAATAATATTTTTGTCATAACGCTTACAAAACTCACTGATATTAAAATTTACAGTCGTATCTTTTCCACTTCCGTAAGCTAGTTGATAAAAATTAGCCAAGGCCTTATAAACGCTTTTTATTTCTGTAATAGGGGGAAAACTTTTTTCAAAATCTTCCGTCAGCTGAATTTTATCATGATTGTTATAGAGCAACACTGCAAATGCATTTTTTTCATCTCGCCCTGCCCTGCCGGCTTCCTGAAAGTAGGCTTCGATTGATGAAGGGCAATCAACATGCACAACAAAGCGTACATCAGGCTTATCAATTCCCATCCCGAAAGCATTGGTAGAAACGATTACTCTTATTTTATTCTCTATCCAGTCTTCCTGTATTTTATTTCTCACTTTTGAGTCTAATCCCGCATGATAATGAGCAACGCTCACCTTTTGTTTTCTTAAATAATCTGCCACTTCTTTCGTCCTTGCTCTTGTTTTTGCATAGACAATTCCGGTTCCGTTTACATTTTTTATTATCCTAAGTAATCGCTCCAGCTTATCTTCCTCATATAAAACAGAGTATGAAAGATTTTCTCTATAAAAGGTTTTAGAAATTATTTTGGGAGAATTTAGCTCCAACTTCTCTACAATATCTTCAACTACTTTTTTAGTAGCAGTTGCAGTTACTGCAAGAATAGGAACATCTTTTTTCAGTTCTCTGATCTCACTAATTTTTAAATAAGCCGGACGAAAATCATAACCCCACTGAGAGATACAGTGAGCTTCATCTACAGCTATTAAACTGACATTCATTTTTAAAAATCGTTCTCTGAATATGTCTGTTTGTAATCTTTCGGGAGACACATATAAAAACTTCACCTCACCATAAACACAGTTGTCCAACAAAATATCTATTTCGTTATAATTCATTCCTGAATGAATGTAAATGGCATTTATTCCTTTACTTTTTAAATTTTGAACTTGGTCTTTCATTAAGGCTATAAGTGGAGAAATGACAATACAAACACCTTCTTTAAGCAAAGCCGGAACCTGATAGCAAATAGATTTTCCTCCTCCCGTTGGCAATAATGCAAGTGTATCATTCCCTTCTAAAACAGAAGAAATAATATCTTCTTGTTTTTCCCTAAAAGCATCGTACCCCCAATATCTTTTTAGAATTTCTTTCACTCAGAGAACAAATTTAGCTGTGGTTTCTTAAGCTGATGGAAAAGCTTATAATCAATAGGTGGTGGACTTTCCTTTTTTAAATATTTGTTACGAGCAATTTTAAATAAACTGCTCACTTGCTCGGCAAATTTTCCCTCTCCTCTCATTCTAACTCCATAACGGCTGTCATTTAGTTTTCCGTCATGCATAAACTCAATCTGATGTAAAATTTTGTTAGCCCTGTCCGGGAAGTTTTTCTTCACCCAATCCACAAAAACATTGGCAATTTGTCCGTTAAGCCTAACTATTGTATAATTCACGGAGTACGCGCCCAGTTCCGCTACTTTTTTTACTAAAGCTAAAATCTCATGATTGTTTAATCCGGGAATAATTGGTGCCATCATCACATTTACCGGAATTCCGTTTGCTGATAAAGTCTCAATGGTCTCCATTCTTCGTTTATAGGTTGCTGTTCTTGGCTCTAAAACTTGCCTCAACTTATCATCCAGAGAAGTCAGCGTAATACTCACTCTCAATAAATTCAAATCGTTCAGTTCTTTCAGCAAATCAATATCTCTCAATATTAAAGCATTCTTAGTGATTACACCCACCGGATGACCATGCTTCAAAAACATTTTTAAAACCTCTCTGGTGATTTTCAGTTTCTTTTCTATGGGTTGGTAGCAATCCGTATTTCCTGATAGCATTACCATTTGAGGTTTCCAGTTTTTTGAATTCAATTGTTTGTTTACCAATTCAGCCGCATTTTTCTTAACCAGAATTTTAGTTTCAAAATCTAAACCGGCACTGTATCCCCAATACTCATGGCTATTGCGAGCATAACAGTAAATACAACCATGCTCACAGCCCTGGTAGGGATTTAAAGAATATGCGGGTCCAATATCGGGACTGGTAACCTTATTAATAATAGTTTTTGGAAAAACCTCAATATAAGAAGATGGTATATTTTCCTGAAAATCATCTTCATCAATGCCTTCAATATGTTCCTTCACGTTTTCATTTTTAAAAAAACGATTATTCGGATTTACTTGCGCACCCCTACCCTTAACTATTTTATTTTCAATATTTTCTTCCAAAACAAAGCCTAATTGTCGTTTTAAATTTACTAAAAAATGAAGCCAAAATTTAGAGGAAAATAAAATCCTTTTCAACAATTTCTGAAGCAACTGATTTTTAGCTTATCATTGCCGAAAATTAAATTATGAATGCTGAAAAAGCTCAAGAGTTGAGCGAACAAATTCTTCAAAACAATTTTGGAATTGTACGGCATTTGTTTTCAGATAACATGCTTAAAAGCATGAAAGAGTTTTGTCTTTTACAATACCAACAAGGTGAATTTGAAAAAGCCAAAATTGGGAAAGGAATAGAAAAGCAAAGAATCACAGAAATACGAAACGACTATATTTTATGGCTTTCTGACTATGCTCACGAAAAAACTGTAAGGAGTTTTTTAGATGAAATTTATCAGTTAATGGATTATTTGTCGGAGTTTTTTAGAATTAGTCTTAACCGATATGAAGGACATTATGCTATTTACCCACCGGGAAGTTTTTACAAAAAGCATCTAGACCAATTTTCGGATGCCAGTAATCGACTTATTAGTTGTGTAGTTTATCTAAATGACGAATGGGATGAAAAAGATGGCGGCCAATTAAGAATTTATCACAAAGAAAATGGTAATGAGTTTACCGATATATTTCCTGAATTTGGAAAGGTAGTTTGTTTTAGAAGTGACTGTGTAGAACATGAAGTAATAAAAACAACTGAAAAGCGTTTTAGCATTACCGGTTGGATGAGAAGGGATGAATTGCTTTTGGCAATTGATTAAGCAGAATTAAAATTAGTATCTTTGTAATATGACTTTAAAATCAAAATTTAAAGAAAAAGTTCAGCCAAAACATGGCTTTAAGAAGAATTTAACTTCTTTTTACAAAAGAGAAAAGCCGAAACAATTTTCGTTTACTCCCAGGTATTATGTTGAACCGGAAGACAAGCCCACTAAATTAAGTCAGAATGAATCGGTTGAAAACATTAAAGCGTTTTACGATAGAAGAAAGTCAAAAAAATCCGCAGGATTAAATTATCGTCTTATTATTATCATTGCTGCATTAGGCTACGCAGCATGGAAGTTTTTAATCTAGTTACTTCTGCTTTAACGCCTCTTTATACATTCGTATAATTATACCATCAGCCAAGCCCACTTTAGGAACAAATATGTTTTTGATATTGGCAAATTTCATCACATTATGATAAATATAGCCTCCGGGAATAATAACATCAGCGCGATGAGGCTTTAATCCAATTTTATTTTTAAGCTCATCAATGGTATATTTTTCCAGTTCTTCCAGCGTCTCTTTTAATTCTTTACGGCTAAGTAATGAATAGTTTTTTTGGTCAGACATTTTATACAATCGATTGATATTACCACCTGTGCCTATAGCAATTTCGGGGTTATATTTTGGACAATGTTCTTCTATCCATGATTTCATTTCTTTTAAAACCTTTTCATCTTGCTTGCCCTCTTTAAGACGAACCGTTCCCATGTTAAACGAACGCCACTCTTTTCTTTTTCCTTTTTCTAAAAAAGTAACTTCTGTGCTTCCCCCACCGACATCCACAAACAAATAGCTTTGGTTTTTATCTATTGGAGTTTCAAAAATGGCATCAAATAGTATTGAGGCTTCCTCTTCTCCTTCAATAATATCTATTTTTATTCCGGTTTCTTCAAAAATATGATTGATAATAACACTGCCATTTTCAGCGTCTCGCATTGCAGAGGTAGCACATGCCTTATAATTTGTAATATCAAAAACATGCATTAATGATTTAAATGATAATGCCATGCTTCTAAGCTTTCTGAACTTCGTTTCGGAAATTTTTCCGTAATTAAAAACATCATCGCCCAGCCGAATAGGCAACCTGATTAACTCCAATTTTTTAAACACAGGTTCATTATTATAGTGATATATTTCTATAAAAAGTAACCTGACTCCATTTGAACCAATATCTATTGCAGCAAATCTCTCGTTCATTAATTCGTTTTTTCTAAGACTTTAAATAGCTCTACTTGTGAATCGACTAATTTAGCATTTTCATATATTTTATACCGATTATTAAAATTGGCATCTATAATTCTAGCCTTTCTATTATTGTTCCACAATGTTTCAAAAACGTCATCAATTAGTTTTTTACAATTTTCATCATACACAGGCATAGAAACTTCTATACGTTTATCTAGGTTTCTTATCATCCAATCTGCGGAAGAAATATAGGTGACGGGCTTGCCACTATTTGCAAAAATTAAAAAGCGAGAATGTTCTAAAAACCTTCCCAGCACGCTTATCACCTCAAAGTTTTCATTAAGATCAGACTTCTTCAATGGTAAACTGCAAATACCTCTAATAATCATTTTCACTTTTACGCCTTTAGATGATGCTTCTATCAATTTTGCCATTAAGACTTCATCCGTGAAATTGTTTAGCTTGATTTTAATCCATGCTTCTTTTCCCTTTTTTGCATGAGCTATTTCTTTTTGAATAAGCTTTAAAACTTTATCTCTCGTATTAAATGGAGATACTAAAAGTTCTTTAAAATCGGGCTTACCACTTAAAGCTTCAAAGTGATTAAACACTTTTTCTACTTCTTTTGTAATTTTATTGTCTGCCGTCCAAACAGAAATATCCGTATAAATTTTGGCGTTTCCCTCATGAAAATTACCGGTTCCCACATGAGCAATCATATTCTTTTTACTCTTTCCCTTAAGCTTTATTAAAACTAGCTTTGAATGTGTTTTATAGGTTTCCGAACCATGTAAAACCTTCACACCTGCATCCGCCAACTTGTCTGACCAATAAATATTATTTATCTCATCAAATCTTGCTCGTAGCTCTACCACAGCAGTTACTTTTTTACCGTTTTTAGCGGCATTCATCAGAGCATTCGCAACCCTTGAACTATCAGCAAGCCTATAAACATTTATATAAATAGATTGTACTAACGGATTAATAGCCGCTTCCTGAAGAATATCAATGGTATTATTAAAATGATGATAGGGATAATAAAATATCAAATCCTTTTTTTGAATTTTCTTTAAAATAGAAGAACCTATTTTTTCTTTGGTAAATTCAATAGGTTTAATTGGCGTATAATTTAACGACCTGTCTATTTTAGGAAACTTAATAAAGTCCCGAAAGTTATGATAACGACCGCCCGGAATAATGTTATCTGTTTCTGTTAAACCTATTTTTTGAAATAAAAATAAGGATAAATCAGAAGGCATCTTTTTGTCAAAAGTAAAACGAACAGGCTCAGACTTTTTTCTCTTCTTTAAACTTTGCTCTAATTTTTCCACAAAATCCTGACTAAAATCCTCATCAAAATCTAGCTCAGAGTCTCTTGTAATTTTAATAGCATAAGCTTCTGCCGAAGCTATTTTAAAAATGGAAAATATTTTGTGAATGTTTAATCGAATAATATCATCCAACAGTATAAAGTAACGCTTACGGTTTACGGTAGGTAGTTCTACAAAACGATTTAATATTTCTGTAGGAATTTCAACAAGTGCATATATCGTTTCTTTCTTTTTGTTATCCAGCTTAATTTTAAGCGCCAGATAAGAGGATTGTTCTGTTAAAAAAGGAATCTTTCGTTTCTCTTCAAGAATGAGCGGAACTAAGGCCGGGTCAAGTATATCATTAAAATAATCGTCTAAAAATTTTTGATGCTCAGGTAAAATTGTTTTTTCATTGAGCATATACACATCTTTCTTCTCAAGCTCTTTAATAATTTGATGATATACCTCATTGAATTTTTTTTCTTGTTCAATAACAATTTGCTCAATTTGCTTTAAAAGTTTTTTCGGGTTTTCATAGATAATGGTTCTTGAACGTTTATCTAAATACGTCATTCGTTTAACCGTAGCCACACGAACCCTAAAAAATTCATCTCTGTTGTTAGAATATATCCCGAGAAATCGAAGCCTTTCTACCAAAGGATTGAAAGAATCCATTGCTTCTTGTAAAACTCTTTCATTAAAAGAAAGCCAACTTAATTCCCGATTTAATAACTTCATTATACTAAACTACTCAATTGTTCTTCCAATGCTTTTATTTTTGCCTCAGCATCTGTTTGCTTCTTTTTTTCAGCATCTACTACTTGAGCGGGAGCATTGTTTACAAACTTTTCATTAGAAAGTTTTTTCATCAAAATGTTTAGAAATCCTTTTTGATATTCTAATTCTTTCTCAATACGCTCACGCTCTTCATCCAAATTAATGTTTTCAGAAAACGGAATAAAAAACTCATCCGTTTTTACCATAAATGAATAAGAAGATGTAGGTTTATCAGCAATATCCTTTATCTCAGAAACATTTGCCAATTTAACGATAGTCTCTTTATATTTTTCTACATCAACTAGTTTTATGTTTTGATAAAACAGCTCAACAGTTTCTTTCGGTGAAAGATTTTTACTTTTTCTAAAATTTCTGATGTTTGATATTATTTCTTTTACCAATTCAAACTCTTCAACCAGTTCACTCTTACCTCCTGCCGATGGCCATTTAGCCACAATTACACAATCTTTTTCATCTCTACTCTTTAATAAATGCCATATTTCTTCCGTAATAAATGGCATAAAAGGATGCAATATTTTTAATACATCTTCCAAAATAGAAATGCTTTCATGGTAAGTTTTAGCATCTATTGGTTTTCCGTATTCAGGTTTTACCATTTCTAAATACCAGGCACAGAATTCGTCCCACACCAATTTATAGGTTTCCATTAAAGCGTCAGACATTCTAAACTTACCATACATTTCATCAATTACGGCAAGCTTTTGAGCAATAGATTCCTTCATCCATTGAACCGCAAATTCAGAAGATTTAGGTTGTGAAAGGTTCTCATCTACTTCTAAGGTTTTTAATAACCTAAACGCATTCCAAATTTTATTAGAAAAATTTCTACCTTGTTCACACAATGACTCGTCAAACAGCAAATCGTTACCAGCCGGAGAGCTAAGCAGCATTCCCACTCTTACTCCATCAGCACCGTATTTTTTCATCAATTCAATCGGGTCAGGAGAATTTCCAAGGCTTTTTGACATTTTCCTTCCTTGCTTATCTCTTACAATTCCGGTATAATAAACATCCGTAAAAGGCAGCTCATTTCTGTATTCATATCCGGCAATAATCATTCTAGCTACCCAGAAAAACATAATTTCAGGAGCAGTTACCAAAGATTGAGTCGGGTAGTAATAATTGATATCTTCATTGTCAGGATTTCTAATTCCGTCAAATACTGAAATTGGCCACAACCATGAAGAAAACCAGGTATCTAATACATCTTCATCTTGTCGTAAATCATTTGCCTGTATATTATCATTAGAAGATTTTTCACGAGCTAATTCTAAAGCTTCTTCTTGAGTTTTGGCAACTACAAAGTCTTGCGTTCCTTTTCCGTAAAACCAGGCAGGAATTCTTTGTCCCCACCACAACTGACGAGATATACACCAATCTTTTACGTTTTCCATCCAGTGTTTATAGGTATTAATAAACTTAGGCGGATGAAAGGCAATGTTACCATTAACCACATTATCTAAAGCAGGTTTAGAAAGCTTTTCCATAGCTAAAAACCATTGCAAAGAGAGTCTGGGTTCAATTACCTCATTAGTTCGTTCAGAATAACCTACTTTATTTTTGATGTCTTCCACTTTTACCAATAAACCTTGTTCTTCTAAATCCTTTGCAGATTGTTTTCTGGCTTTAAATCTATCCAAGCCAATATACATTCCGGCAGCTTCGCTAATTGTTCCGTCTTCATTCAATACATCAATTACTTCCAGATTGTGTTTGATGCCAATGTTGTAGTCATTAATATCATGAGCAGGCGTAATTTTCAAACAACCTGTTCCAAACTCCATATCCACATATTCATCAGAAATAACAGGAACGGAACGATTAACTAATGGAACAATCACTCTTTTTCCCACTAAGTTTTTATATCGGTCATCAGTAGGGTTTACACATACAGCGGTATCACCTAATATGGTTTCCGGCCTTGTGGTAGCAACGGTTATAAATTCTTCAGTACCCTCAATTTTATATTTTACATGGTATAGTTTAGAGTTTACTTCCTTATGCACAACCTCTTCATCACTCAAAGCAGTTTTAGCTTTCGGATCCCAATTCACCATTCGTACGCCTCTGTATATATAGCCTTTGTTATATAAATCAATAAATACATCAATTACTGATTCATACAAATCATCATCTAAGGTGAATTTTTTCCTGCTCCAATCACAAGAAGCACCCAACTTTTTTAGTTGCTCTAAAATAATTCCACCATGCTTATCGGTCCAATCCCAGGCATGTTTTAAAAAGTCTTCTCTGGATAAATCATTTTTGTTAATTCCTTCCTCTTTCAGCTTGTTCACCACTTTTGCTTCGGTTGCAATAGAAGCATGGTCGGTTCCCGGCACCCAACACGCATTTTTTCCTTGCATTCTTGCTCTACGTATTAACACATCCTGAATGGTGTTGTTAAGCATGTGCCCCATGTGCAACACACCTGTTACGTTTGGCGGAGGAATAACAATGGTGTATGGCTCTCTATTATCCGGTTTAGAGGTGAAAAAATCATTTTTCATCCAGTGGCTATACCACTTATCTTCTACACTTAAAGGGTCGTATTTAGAGGAAATATCCATCATTCAATTTTTTGATGGACAAAGATAGTAATTGCGTTTGTAGTTTGAGGTTAATAAGCTGATTATATAGCTTGAAATCTATTCTAAACTACCTAAAGATTTATTCATAGAGTTTTGATATATAGTATTGTTAGGATCTTCTTCAAGTGCTCTTTTAAAATCCTCAACTGCCTTTAAATTTTCTTTCTTTATTTGAAAGGCGTAGCCTCTGTTATGATAAGCATCCGCATATTTATTATCAATCTCAATAGCTCTAGTAAATGCATAAATAGAGCTATCTAGTTGATTCCTTTCACCATAAAGAATCCCTAAATTGTTAAATATTGTTTTATTATTTGGCTCCAACTCGTTAGGGCGGTCAATACTAATAGCCAAATTATAATCTAAAATAGTGTTTTCATACATACCCACTTTCTCATAGGATAGAGCTCTATTATAAATGGCAATCTTGTTATTGGGTTCCATCTGAATAGCTTTCGAATAACTTTTTATACTCCCACTAATATCACCCAGCAAATCTAAACAATCTGCTTTCCTCAAATGCGCTTCTGAAATTTGACTATCCAATTTAATTATCTCTTCAAATTTTGATAATGCGCCATTAATGTTGCCACTTTCAAAAAGAACAACACCTTCATTTCCCAGTCTGTCAATAGTATCATCTTGACTACAAGAAAATAAACCTATTAACCCGACCAAAACAATAATTAAAGGATTTTGTATTTTATTTAAACTTTTCACTTATATATTTTTAACAAAAATATTAATTTTACTATTCTAGAGTAATTTCCCTTTTCTGGCACAGTTTTGGTTAAATTGTTAACGAATTGTTAAAGAGTAAAAACAAATAACTATTCTTTATACATTTGAAAAAACAAAAAGTAAAACAATTAAAATTTATACAATGAAAAAAGCAATGATGACATTAGGACTTACAATTTGTACGGTTCTATTTATGAATGCACAAACTCCTACCCCTGCTGTGCAAGATCCAAATGCTCCTGTTGCAACTTTTGAAACCGATGTTGTTGACTACGGTGAAGTTGAACAAGGTGGTGATGGTGTTAGAGTATTCAAATTCAAAAACACCGGAAAATCTCCGCTAATTATTTCAAATGCTAGAGGAAGCTGTGGATGTACAGTACCTACTTGGCCAAAAGAACCAATTAAGCCGGGTGAGTCAAGTGAAATTAAAGTGAAGTATGATACTAACCGTTTAGGACCAATCAACAAAACTGTTACTATTACTTCTAATGCTACAGAACCAACTATTATATTAAGAATTAAAGGAACTGTAGTTGCTCCGAAAACTTCTCCAACAAAAGATAATTCGGAAACTACACCAACTGCAAACTAATGCAGATTACAAAAGTGCAAACCTTAAGCTTGCTGCTTCTTGCGGCAAGCTTTTTTTGTTTTATTCAAAAAGATAACGGACTTGTTTTTGAGAAAAAAACACAAAAGTTTGATAAAGTAGATGAAGGAAAATTAGTAACTCTCGTTTATTCATTTACCAATGAAAGTAGTCAGCCAATTATCTTCAAGGATTTTAAAACCTCCTGCCATTGCACTAAAGCTATCTTACCTAAAAACCCTATTGCTCCCAATCAAAAAGGAGAAATCACCGTTACGTTTGACACCAACAAAAAAATAGGCTATCAGGAACGAATTATCACCATTGTTACCAACTTAGGCGATTACGAAATTAAATTTAAAGGTGTGGTGAATGCCACTAAAGAAACGATAGAAGAATACAAGCAAAAAAACTAACTTCTTTTTGTAAGCAAACTTTCTAACTTTACGCTTTAATTTTTTCAAAATACATTTCATGGAACACATTAAGAATTACGTTAACGATAATAAAGACCGATTTATTAATGAACTAGTTGAATTACTAAAAATTCCTTCCATTAGTGCTGATTCTAAATACAAAGAAGATGTTTTAAAAACTGCAGAAGCTACCAAGCAAGCTTTAATAAAAGCAGGTGCTGAAAATGCAGAAATTTGCCCTACAAAAGGCTATCCGGTAGTTTATGCTGATAAAATTATCGACCCAAACTTACCCACTATATTAGTTTATGGACACTATGACGTTCAACCTGCTGACCCATTAGATTTATGGGACAGTCCGCCATTTGAGCCTGTGATAAAAGATGGTAAAATTTATGCCAGAGGATCTGCCGATGATAAAGGCCAATTCTTTATGCATGTAAAAGCATTAGAGTTAATGAATAATACTAATTCATTGCCATGTAATGTAAAATTTATTATTGAAGGTGAAGAAGAGGTAGGTTCACCAAGCTTAGAGGCGTTTATTACAGAAAATAAAGAAAAACTAAAAGCAGATATTATTTTAATATCCGACACTGCTATTTTAGGGAACGACATACCTTCTTTGACTGTTGGACTAAGAGGGTTAAGCTATTTAGAAATTGAGGTGACTGGGCCAAACAGAGATTTGCATTCGGGCGTTTATGGCGGAGCCGTTCCCAACCCAATAAATGTTTTGTGTGAAATGATTGCATCTTTAAAAGATGAAAATAAACATATTACCATTCCAGGATTTTATGATGATGTGGTAGAACTTACCGAGCAAGAAAGAGCTGAACTAAACAAAACACCATTTGATGTTGAAGCTTACAAAAAAGAGCTGAAAATAGATGATGTGATGGGTGAAAAAGGTTATTCTACGATTGAAAGAACCGGAACAAGACCAACTTTAGACGTAAACGGAATTTGGGGCGGATATATTGGAGAAGGTGCTAAAACAGTGTTACCTTCAAAAGCCTTTGCAAAAATATCCATGCGATTGGTTCCTAATCAAAATTCACATAAAATTACGAA
>JAUHYR010000076.1 GCA_030426475.1 Bacteroidia bacterium | reverse complement strand
AGTTCATAACAACTGCAATTCCTAGCTTTTTAGCTTTTTGTCTAGCTTGTATTTTGCTTAATAATCCATCACAAACTTCAATGCAAATATCTAAATTTCCATCTTTGGTAAAGAAATCGTTAATGTTGTTTTCTGTTAGACCTTCATGGTAGCATGTTACTTTAAGGTAAGGGTCTATTTCAGCTATTTCTCTAGCTACTACTATGGTTTTTTTTACTCCAAAGTTTTGTACTCCGGTTTGTATTCTGTTTAGGTTAGATAATTCAATGACATCAAAATCTGCCAGTACTAACTCATCGCATATTCTTTCGGTAGCTATGGTCATGGCTATTGCCTTACCTACTGATAAGCCTATAATTCCAATTTTTTTTGTAGTAAGAAGATTCTCTTCTTCGGGAGTTATCTTATACTGGTTTCGGTTTGTCCTTACCTCTATAAATTCTTCTTTGTCTAATAAATGCACAATTTTGTTTAACCATGGATAATATACCCAAACTCCATAAAATTCTTTTTGGGTATTATCTACATGACGCTCAATTTCCGCTGCTAATTTTTTTTCACTGAGTTTTTTTGAGGGGTGCCTTAATTTTATTAGTTCCTCTAATTGTCCTTGTATTTCATCATGAATAGATATATATGGATTTTCTTTAAGTAGTTTTACAAAATTAGTCTCCTGATTTTTAATGTTTAAATCGAAAAATATAGGTTCGTGTTGATGAGAGCTATGCTTTTGATTGTTTATTAGTTCCTGAATGTTGCTATTCATATTGTTAATAAGAATTTGGCGACTAAGGTCATAAAAAAATATAAGTCTTAACTAGGTGATAACACCTAATGTTTGCAAAAGTGTTAAGATAATAAAATTAATTTAAGTTTTTTGTTGGGAGTAATTGTCATTTTTTGTAAATTGCTTGGTCTTATGGAAGAGAAAGAAAAAAGTAAAGTTATTAATGTGCTTTATGTGGATGACGAAGTAGGCAATCTTACATCTTTTAAAGCTGCATTTAGAAGAGATTTTAATATCTATACTGCAGAATCAGCTATTGAGGGAGAGAAAATACTTGCAGAAAATACTATAGAAGTGGTTCTGACAGACCAAAGAATGCCGGAAATAACAGGGGTGGAGTTTTTACAATCGATTATTAAAAAATATCCTGACACCATTCGAATTTTAATTACAGGATACTCTGATATCAATGCTGTAAAAGAGGCTATTAATAAAGGGCAAATATATAAATACATTGAAAAGCCTTGGGATAATGAGCATCTAAAAATGGTTATTGAAAAGGCTTATGAAGTATATGACTTACGTAAGCAGAATAAAGAACTTACAGAAAAATTGATAAGAGCAAATGGGCAGTTAGAATTTATGCTGCGACAAAAGTTAATTTCTTAATTTACTTTCCGATACAGAATTTAGAAAAGATGTTTTCCAGTAAATCATCTGTTGAAATTTCTCCGGTAATTAAGCCCAAAAAATGAAGCGATTGGCGGATATCCATTGCAATTAAATCACTGCTGGTTTCATTTTTTATTCCGGAAATAGCTCTTGATAGTGCTTCTTGTGTGTGTTGTAAAGCTTCAAAATGCCGAACATTTGAAATGGTTAAATTGCCTATTTGTTGAGTAGAGTTTTTTATTGGTTCAAGAAGTAAATTCTTTAACTCTTCTATATTTTCATTCTTTTTTGCTGAAATAAAAACGATATTGGGAATATGATTAAGACTTGTTTTATCTAAGTTTACTTCATCACATTTGTTAATAGCAACAATAATATTTTTGTCTTTATAATTGGGTATTTTAAATTGTAATTCAGTTAGTTCTTTATCTATACATTCTTTGGTAGAGTTAGTGGCATCAATCATTAAAACCACAGCTTGTGCTGAGTTAGTTTTCTCGTATGTTTTTTCAATTCCCTTACTTTCAATACTATCTGATGTTTCTCTTATACCTGCAGTATCAATAAATCGAAATAAAATTCCATCAATAACAAACGTGTCTTCAATTGCATCTCTTGTTGTTCCGGCAATATCTGACACAATGGCTCTCTCTTCGTTTAATAAAACATTTAATAAAGTGGATTTGCCTGCATTTGGTTTTCCAATAATTGCCACAGGAATCCCCTTTTTAATAGCATTTCCATAAGCAAATGATGAAATTAAATGAGATATTACTACCTGAATTTTTTGGATAAGATTAACCAATTCATCTCTATTGGCAAACTCTACATCTTCTTCACTAAAATCTAATTCTAACTCTATTAGTGATGCAAAATTGATGAGTTGTTCTCTTAATTTTTTTATCTCATTGGAAAAACCACCTTTTAATTGGCTAATGGCTATTTCATGGCTTGATTTTGATTCACTGGCAATTAAATCTGCTACAGCTTCAGCTTGTGATAAATCTAGTTTGCCGTTTAAAAAAGCTCTTAATGTAAACTCGCCAGGATTGGCTAACCGGGCACCTTTTTTAATTAAGAGGTTTAAAATTTCTTTTTGAATAAACTCAGAACCATGACAAGAAATTTCAGCAGTATCTTCCCCTGTATAAGATTTTGGAGCTTTAAATACAGAAATCAAAACTTCATCAATGGTTTTATTTTCATCTTTAATTTCACCAAAGTGAATGGTATAAGGTTTAGCTTCAGAAAGATTTTTTGAAAAAACTTGGTCTATAATCTTATAGGTATCTTTACCGGAAATTCTTATTACTGCAATTGCGCCTATTCCATTACCTGTGGCAGGGGCGCATATTGTTTCAGAAGAATTGTTTATACTTGGCATAGTTTATGTTAAGAGACTGTTAAATTTTTTTTAGAAAAACCAAAAATATGAAAACTACACTTACTATTTTATCAATTACTGCTTTATTAATTTTTTCAGCTTGTACTTCAAATATGAGAATATCTGTATTAAAGCCTGCAAATGTTGATATACCAAAAGATGTTAAACGAGTTGTTGTCTTAAACAATACTCTTCTTTCAAACAAAGATAAGCTTACTGTTTTAGAAGGGGTGCTTTCAGGCGAGCAGCTATATGGCGATAAAAATGCATCACAGGCTTGTGTGCAAGCCTTGGCAAGAACAATAAATACAAGTAATATGTATAAAGCTGTTCAGAGAGGAGAAAAGCCGCTTTTAGGTGAAGATAGAAGTGTAAATTGGGAATTAGTTCAAGAAATATGTGATAAGGAAGAATGTCAGCTACTTGTTTCTCTTGATTTTTTTGATACCAATTCAGGATTAGGTTCTACTGTTTTAACGGGTACTAACAGAGTTTCGGGTACTGCTCATTTTTCTATTTATTATCCTGCCGAAAAATTTATTTTAACGGATTATGTAGTAACGGATACTAAAGCAACCGGATCTGCTGCAGGAACTTTAAACCCATTAGAAATGGTGAATGATGCGTTAATTAAAAGTCAAATGCTTAAAGATGTTGGTGACGCAGTAGGAGTAAAAGCCGGAAGCCAATTAGTTCCAACTTGGATTTGGGTAGGTAGAATGTACTATACAGGCGGTGGTAGAGAACTTAGAAATGCTAAAAGACTTATAAGAAGTGGTAACTGGGATGTAGCTGAACAAAAGCTAGGAATGGCAACTGCGGTAAAAAGTCAAAGAAGAGTGGGTAAAGCTTATTATAATTTAGCTTTATGTAAAGAAGGTCAAGGTGATTTAAGCGGAGCTATACAACATGCGGAAACTGCTGCTATACAATACAATAATAAAAATGCACCACAATATATTACCGTATTAAAGAATCGTTTGGCAGATGAGGCAAGATTAGAATATCAGTTAACGAAAGAGGGTGAAGAATAATTTAATAATTGCATTAGCGTTACATTTGCGCTAGTGTATTATAAGTTAATCCATAAGATACTATTAGTCGCTGCACTTTGTGTTAGCGACTTTCTTTTTTCCCAGTCGGTTAGCGGTACTGTGCTTGATGAAAACAATCAGCCTATTGCTTTTGCGAATGTATATGTTAAATATACAACACAAGGAACTTATACTAATGAGGAGGGTAAGTATTTTCTAAGGTTAGACCCTGGCTCGCATAATCTGGTTTTTTCGGTAATCGGCTATACTCAAAAAGAAATAACGGTTGTGGTTAGAGATAAATCTGAAGTCATTAAAAATATATGGCTACAACCCAGCTCTATTGATTTAGATGAAATGGTGGTTAGTGCTAAGCGAAAAGATCCTGCTTATGGAATTATTAAAAATGTAATTGAGAATAAGGATAAATATTTAAATCAATTTGAGACATGTAAATACAATGTATATCTACGAGCAACAGATCAGGCTGATTTAACAGAAAAGGAACTTCAACGATTAAAGGAAAAAGAAGAAAAACGATTAGAAAAACAAAAAAATAATGCATCTCTTCATCCGGATTCACAAGGTATTATTGAACCCCAAGACACTATCCCAAAAATGAATATGGTGGAGGCTTTTATTACCGTAAATTATCAAAAGCCAAATAACATAAAAGAAATTACTACATCATTTAAAAAACTGGGAAGTAAATTCGGCTTGTACTATACCTCAACAACTGATGGCGATTTTAATTTTTATGAAAATCTTATCACTGTCCCCAAATTGGGAGAAACACCTTTTATTTCACCACTTAGCAGAACAGCTTTTTTAACCTATAAATATAGTTTAGAGGAAACCATTAAAAAGCCCGATGGCTCTCTCATTTTTAAAATTAAAGTTTGGCCATGGAAGTCGGGCAACGCGTCTTTTAAAGGTTATTTGTTTATTGAGGATAATACCTGGGCTATTACTCAATTGGAGCTTACTTTGGAAAAAGGTAACCTAACTATTTTTGATGAATTTACTGTTCGTCAGGAATATCAAATGCTTGAAGATTCTATTAGAGTTTTAAAGAAGCAAGAATTCTTTTATTACTCTAAATCCGGCAAAACTGAATTTAATGGTGCAACTCAAGTGATTTATTCCGATTATCAGTTTGAAGTTGAGTTTCCAAAACGGTTTTTTAATAATGAGTTAGGTGTAGTAGAAGATGATGCGGAAAAAAGAGATTCAGCTTATTGGAACAAAGAAAGACCTATTCCGCTTACCATTGAGGAGCAAAAATATGTGGCATATAAAGACAGCATTTATGAACTTTTTAACTCTAAAGAATACTTAGATTCATTGGATAGGGAATTTAATAGAATCACACTTGGAAAGGTGTTTTGGCATGGGCAAGGCTACAGAAATCGGTTTAAAAAGCAAGAGTGGTGGTTTGGTTCTGCCTGGGATTATGTTGAACTTTTTCAAGTTGGAGGTTTACGAGCCGGACCTTATGCGGTTTACTTTAAAAAGTGGGAGTCGGAGCGGTGGCTGCTACTTGATGGTGGTTCTAATTTTGGTTTTAGAAATGAAGACGTTAAAGGTGATTTATCTTTACGTTTTAGGTATAACCCATTTAAAAGTGGCGAAATAATATTGTTTGGTTCGCATGATTTTGAGTTGATAAACCCCTATGATGCCTTTGTAAACTTAGTGCGAAGGGATAACTATATTGTTAAAACACAGTTCGGCATTGGACATAAAATAGAATTGTTTAACGGTTTTTTCTTGACTACCACTTTAAAGCAATCAGACCGACAACCGATTACTGATTATCAATTCGGAACGTTTATGGATAATTTTATTGACAATAACATTCCCACAGACTTTACACCTTTTCAAAGTTTCATTGGAAATGCAACTATGTCATACACTTTTGGACAAAAGTATATCAGAGAACCAAAACGAAAAGTCATATTGGGAAGTAAATTTCCAACCGTTAGTTTTACTTATGAAAAAGGTTTTTTGGATGTATTCTCAAGCGATATAAATTATGATTATATACAATTTAATATTGATCAACAACTCAAGGTCGGAACAATGGGTTCTTCTAATTATCGATTTTCTAGTGGGAAATTTACCAATACCAAAGGTTTAAGTTTTATAGATTATAAGTACCATAGGAGAGGAGACCCTTTTTTATATTCTAACCCACTTTATACTTTTCAGCTGATTAAACAGACATTTCCATCCTTTAATTGGTTTTATGAGTTTCATTACATTCATCATTTTAATGGAGCAATAATCAATTACATTCCATTACTTAAGAAAAGCAGAATACAAACTGTAGCCGGAGGAGGAGTCCTTTACGTAACAGACAACCACTATCAATACAACGAATTATTTGTTGGTCTGGAACGTGCATTTAAAATAGCAAGAAGACGTTTTAGATTTGGAGTGTATGCTGTGGGAGCACAATTTAGTAATGCAAAACCGGACACGGGTATTAAATTTTCAATTGAAATGTTTAACAATAGAGAAAATAAGTGGAGGTTTTAAATTATCAAAATTCAATTTATTCGGACTAAAAAAATCCTTTGCTAAACTGTCAATAAATTTTACTTTTGGAGACAAGAATAGTTAAATTCATTTTATACAAGGAATATGAGCGTATTAGTAAACAAAGATTCAAAAATTATTGTTCAAGGTTTTACGGGCGGTGAAGGTACATTTCATGCCGGTCAAATGATTGAATATGGAACCAATGTAGTTGGTGGTGTTACACCAGGAAAAGGTGGACAAAAACATTTAGATAAACCTGTATTTGATACTGTTGAACAAGCCGTTCAATCAACAGGTGCTGATGTTTCTATCATATTTGTTCCGCCTGCCTTTGCAGCTGATGCTGTTATGGAAGCCGCTGCTGCAGGAATTAAAGTAATAGTTTGTATTACCGAAGGTATTCCTACTAAGGATATGATTGTTGTTAAAGAATATTTAAAGGATAAAGATTGCAGGCTGGTTGGTCCTAACTGCCCGGGAGTAATTACTCCTGAAGAAGCCAAAGTAGGGATTATGCCGGGCTTTGTTTTCAAAAAAGGAAAAATAGGTATTGTATCAAAATCAGGAACATTGACTTATGAAGCTGCTGACCAGGTGGTGAAAGCGGGATTAGGAATTTCTACCGCAATTGGTATTGGCGGTGACCCAATTATTGGGACAACTACTAAAGAAGCAGTTGAAATGTTTATGAATGACCCTGAGACAGATGGAATAGTGATGATAGGAGAGATTGGTGGAAGCATGGAGGCAGATGCAGCCAAATGGATTAAAGAAAACGGAACTAAACCTGTTGTTGGGTTTATTGCCGGACAAACTGCGCCTCCGGGAAGAAGAATGGGGCATGCAGGTGCTATTGTTGGTGGAGCAGATGATACAGCTGCCGCCAAAATGAAAATCATGGAAGAATGTGGAATTAAAGTAGTTAGTTCACCTGCTCAAATTGGTGCTGCAATAGCAGAACTAATGAGTGTTAAAGCATAATTATGAGATTACTAGAAGGAAAAGTAGCTTTAATTACAGGAGCTTCAAGAGGAATTGGTAAAGGTATAGCCGAAGTTTTTGCAAAAAACGGTTGCAATGTTGCTTTTACTTATGTTTCATCTGAAGCTAAGGCGAAAGAAGTTGAAGCAGAATTAATGACTCACGGTATTAAAGCAAAAGCTTACCAATCTGATGCGGGAAATTATGCGCAGGCAGAACAATTAATAGCCGATGTAGTAAAAGACTTTACAAGAATAGATGCTTTAATCAACAATGCCGGAATTACCAGAGATGGACTCTTAATGAGAATG
Organism: Bacteroidia bacterium; assembly: GCA_030426475.1. Taxonomy (GTDB): domain Bacteria; phylum Bacteroidota; class Bacteroidia; order Flavobacteriales_E; family Vicingaceae; genus CALALS01. The sequence continues at coordinate 5,116 of JAUHYR010000076.1, read as the reverse complement.
TCTGAAGAAAATTGGGATGCGGTTATTGAAACCAACTTAAAGTCTGTTTTTAATATGACCAAAGCATCTGTGAAAACTTTCTTATCACAGCGTTCTGGCTCAATTATTAACATGAGTAGTGTGGTAGGTGTGCAGGGAAATGCAGGTCAGTCTAACTATGCAGCCTCTAAAGCAGGTATTATCGGTTTTTCTAAATCTATTGCACAAGAAATAGGTTCTCGTAACGTTAGATGCAATGTTATCGCTCCCGGATTTATAGCTACTGAAATGACAGCTGCTGTTGACCCTAAAGCTGTTGAACAATGGCTAAAGGATATTCCGATGGGTAGAGCAGGTTCTGTAGAAGATGTGGCTAATGCTTGTTTGTTTTTAGCATCCGACTTATCTAGCTACGTTTCCGGTCAGGTATTGCCTGTTTGTGGCGCAATGATGACGTAATTTAGTTGGTGGTTATTAGTTTTAGCTAATAACTGTAAACTAATAATTAATAACCTATGAAGATAATCACTGAACTTCCTACCTGGTACATTTTGTTTTGCGTACTGTTGGGAGCAGGTTTATCTTATATTCTTTACCGAAAAGAATCCTGGCTCAATGAAAGCCCAAAATGGGTTAAATGGATGCTTACTGTATTTCGGTTTATTGTAATATCATTCATTTGCTTTTTACTGCTTTCTCCACTTATTAAAACTTTAGTAAGAACGGTTGAAAAACCTATAATTGTTTTGGCGTTAGATGAATCAGAGTCATTGAGGTTGGTACATGATTCTACTTTTTTAAATGAAACCTTAAAAAATCAATTGGAAGACTTAGCGGATGAACTTTCCGAAAGCTATGAAGTGGTTCAATATTCATTTGGAGAAAAGCTTTCTAATCAAATGGATTTTAAATTCAACCAAAAAATTACGGATTATTCTATTCTTTTTGATGAAATACAAAACAGATACGTCAACAGAAACATTGGTGCAATTATTTTAGCTACTGACGGTATTTATAATAAAGGCAGTAATCCTATTTATTCCATTAAAGAAAATATGCCCATTTATACTGTTGCGTTGGGCGATACTACTCAAAAAAGAGATTTGATTCTTCAACAAGTTTCTAATAATAAAATCACCTATTTAGGTAATAAATTTCCTGTAAGAATTGGAGTTAAAGCTCATGGTGTAAGCAATGAATCTTCTAACGTTATTATTAAGCGAAATGATAAAGAATTGTTTAGACAAGTGGTTCAGTTTTCTCCTAACAAATCTTATTATGAAATAGACGCTATTATTGAAGCAAAAGAAGTGGGACTTCAAACACTTAAAGTTTATGTAGAACCCATTAAAGGTGAGTTAACTGAAAAAAACAATTATCATATTGCTTCCATAGATGTGTTGGATGGCAGACAAAAAATATTGTTGTTGGCAAACTCTCCACATCCTGATATTGCAGCCTTAAAAAGAGCCATTGAAACCAATGAAAACTATGAAGTAATTTCAAGATTGGCAAATGATTTTAACGAAAAATTAAATGATTACAATTTGGTGATTTTACACCAATTGCCTTCTATGAGCAATTCAATAACTTCTACTTTACAACAAATCGAGCAACTGAAAATACCTGTGCTCTATGTATTGGGAAATCAATTGGATGTGCGTAAGTTTTCTCAGGTAAATAAATTCTTAAATATTAACGGAAGCCAAGGAAGAACCAATGATGCAATAGCTTCATTTAATAAAGACTTTCCTTTGTTTTCTATTTCAGAAGAACATGTGTCGGTATTTAAAAAGTTTCCTCCTTTGCAAACTCCTTTCGGAAATTATAATTCTACCGTTACAGAATATCCTTTGTTTACACAGCAAATTGGAATTGTAAATACAAAATTGCCATTGATTTCATTTTATGTAGAAGGGGAAAGTAAATTGGGTGTGATAGCGGGAGATGGTATTTGGAGGTGGTGTTTAGAAAATTATCGCCAAAAGCAAAACCATTTAGCCTTTAACGAAATCATTGGAAAAACAGTTCAGTATCTTTCTGTAAAGGCAGATAAATCAAGGTTTAAGGTTGAGGTAGACAATCAGTTTTTTGAAAACGATATTATTCAGTTTGAAGCAGAATTATATAACGAAAGTTATGAGCTGACCAATGAGCCTGAAGTAAAGTTGGTGATTAAAAATAAAGACGGGAAAGCGTTTAACTACAGCTTTGGAAAAACCAGTAATGCTTATGTATTAAATATTGGAACTTTGCCGGTGGGTGAGTACACCTATTTTGCAAAAACCAGTTTTTCAGGTAAAGACTATGCCGACAAAGGAGAGTTTATCGTAAAAGAAATTCAGCTGGAAGAAATAAACTTACAAGCTAACCATACCTTATTACAAAATCTTGCGGAGAAAACCAATGGCGGTGTTGTTTACCCGGAAGACATCAATACATTAGGAGTAAGTATTAGTGAGAACAATGAAATTACCAGTATTTCTTTTTCAGAAGAAAAGCTGTTTGACCTCATTAACCTGAAATGGATTTTCTTTTTGTTGCTAATTGCTCTTTCTGCCGAATGGCTGCTTAGGAAGAGGTATGGGAGTTATTAGTTATCTCCAATTTTTATTAATAAAGGGATTAATGTGTTTTCTAATCCCGAGATTGGACTTATGTACTGATTTTTTGTAGTCTCTATTAGAACTTTTTTTCCTAAAACATATTTTTGTGAATCACCAAGCCTTTCAAACTCATAGTTTCTATTATCGCTTTGAATTTCAAACATAGGAAAATCATTGTGACCGCTCATAAATATTCTTGAAATAGTACCTTCTAATACTTCTATTTTTCCTTCTTTTCTGAGATTTTTTAACCAATCAACAGTTCCAAAAAAACCAAATTTAGTTCTATAGTTTAGCTTTTTTTCTATAATTTGATTTTGGATAATTTTAGTCCTTTGGTCGCTTATTATATTATAAACTAAATCCACTTACTTCTCCGCATAAATAATTACAGAGCCCGCAATTTCTTTCATTACAGGTATTTTTTCTACGCCTTTACCAATAACGTTAATAAATCCAATTAATGGTTTTGGGGTGTAAGGATGCAAGAAATCGTAAGGAAATATTTTAATGTTTTTAAAGCCGTGCTGTTGTAGTTTCTTTTTAAAACTCCATCTCACAATGGCCGTTTCATCCGGAGAATCACCTAACCAACGCTTGATAAACGGAACATTTTTTTGCACTAAAATTTGTGGGTTAATCATATTGGGCTCTGCAAAAATCATTCTTCCTCCGGGCTTTAACACTCGGTAAATTTCATTTAACGATTTTTCCATATCTAAATGATGAAGGATAGAACTGCCAAACACTCCGTTAAATTCTTCATTGCTAAAACTTAGGTTCATGGCATCTTCTATCTGAAAAGTAACTTCAGGTAATTTCTTTCTGCCTTGTACCAGTAAATCCTCAGAAATATCAGAGGCAATAATATTTGCTTTGGTTTGCTGGTAAACTTTTCCCGTAAACAAACCTGTACCACAACCAATCTCTAATACTTTAGAATTGCTGTCAAATTTTCCTAAATCAATAAAGTATTGTGCTCTTCTGTTGGCTCTTACTTGCCCGGCAGGACTTCCCCAACCCCAAACATCTTCAGCGTTTTCACTAATCTTTTTTCCGTGCTCTATTTCGTGCTTAAGTCGTTCTTGTTCGTCAACCATGCTTAATATTTTACTTCAAATAAAAATGCTGCTTCTGATGTTCCTATCTGGTGAACTTGCCTGAATGTTCCGGGTTTTACTTGCTCAATGTAATACAAATACCTTTGAACTGTATTAATAGTATAACCATCCATTTTGTTAGGGTTTCTTCGTAAGTTACCCATAATAACATGTGTTACGCCAGCATCTTTTAGTATTTGTAAAAGCTCTTCACCTTTTAAAGGCTGGTTGTTTTCATCAGCAGGAATTCTGTAAATACCGTAAAATTCTCTTCCGCCACCGTAAATGGTTGACATAGTTGGCTTACGAGAAGCTATGAAAGCATCTTGCGGTAAGTTTTTGTCTGCCCATTCACTCATCATTAAAAAGTTTACCCAATCAGGCCCGTAGCCATAAAACTTATCACCCTTCATATTTTTTCTTAGAACGGGAATATTTTCTTTAGCCTTTGCAAAAGTGTCACCACTAACGGCAAAAACAAAAAGGATAGGTATAAGCAGTGTAATAATTTGAAAGCTTTTAAATTTTTTACGCTTGGTTAAATCATATAAACCATAAAACAGCACCATAATTAAGTATGGTACTGTAAACAGGATAAGCCTGTCCTGATCCCAGCGGGTTTGTAGTACGATAAATACTGCACTTAACATTCCTCCGGTAAACAAGGTGAGAAAAAACATATAGTTATTGCTCTTGAAGCTTAAAATGAGGAATAGAATTAATAGAAATGCCAAAAAGAAAGTTAAACCCTCAACGGTAGTATTTGCTTGAGCATCACGTAAGCCCATCATTTTGGCAAAATGTTTAGACAGATACAAATGCGCATTGTCATAATACCTTTCCATGAAACCAAAGAAATCTTCTTTACCTTTTGAGTAATCGTAAGGGTCTTTGTATAAAAGCATTTCTCCCTGCTGACTTATTTGAGCATCCGTTTGTTCTGTAAATGCGTCTTTAATAAGTTTATAAGGTAAGAAGCAAATGATTAATGCAATTATGAAAAATCCGGCACTTTTGAATCTCTTCTTTACTAAGAAATAAGCAGGAATAAGCAAAACTATTCCGTAAGCAATGTTTTTAGTAATAAGCAATAACAATACTGAAACCCCTATTAAAAGCCAGAGCTTGTAATCTTTTTTGATATTGGAGTCGCTTTCATTAGTTCTGTCTAACATCTTCATAAAGAAGAAGAAGAAAATGGCTTGGATGAATAAGTAAAATGCTTCATTATAGGTTTGGCTGGCAAAGAATAAAAGTGTAGCATTTATGCTGATACAAAAAAGAGAAAGGAATAATACAGAGGTTGGTATTCTGTTCTTAAATGTAAAATAAGTTAATACCACAAAACCAAAGTGCATAATGACAGAAAGCATTTTTAAAAAAACTACTCCCGCTCCAAAACCACCAACAAAAATGGCTAAGAAAATAGGG
>JAUHYR010000075.1 GCA_030426475.1 Bacteroidia bacterium | reverse complement strand
GGAAAAGTTTGTCCCGTATTCTTTGGAAGCGCCATCAACAGCTTTGGAGTACAAGAGTTGCTAGATACTTTTGTTGACATTGCTCCTCTCCCACAAGAAAAAGTTACCGCAGAAAAAGTGGTAAAACCCACCGATAAAAAGTTTACCGGATTCATCTTTAAAATACACGCCAACCTGGACCCAAAACACAGAGACAGAATAGCATTCTTAAGAATCTGCTCAGGTATGTTTGAAAGAAATAAGTTTTACCATCACGTTCGTTTAAATAAAGATTTAAAATTTGCCAACCCAACCAGCTTCATGGCACAAGATAAAAGTGTAATTGACGAAGCCTATCCGGGAGACGTAATAGGATTATATGATACAGGCAACTTTAAAATCGGTGACACATTAACAGAAGGCGAAAACTTTATGTTTGGCGGAATACCAAGCTTTTCACCCGAGATATTTAAAGAGTTGGTAAATAAAGATCCTATGAAAAGTAAGCAACTCGAAAAAGGAATTACTCAACTCACCGATGAAGGAGTAGCGCAATTGTTCACCCAACAACCCGGAAACAAGAAAATTGTGGGTACAGTGGGTGAACTACAGTTTGAGGTAATTCAATACAGGTTAGAACATGAGTACGGAGCAAAATGTGAATTTACGCCTATCCGTTTACACAAAGCTTGCTGGATGACATCCACTAATAAAGAAACATTAGAAGAATTTATTAAACGTAAAGCCGCTAACATTGCCATTGACAAGGACGGAAATCCTGTTTTCATGGCAGAATCATCATGGTTGCTGGATACTGCTAAAAAAGATTACCCTGATATTCAGTTCCACCTTACTTCAGAATTCAAAACAAATAAGGAATTAACCAAAGCTTAATCTTTAGTTAATTCTAATAGCCTTATATTTGTAAAAAATAATAAACTATGAAGAAATTATTACTCCTTTTAACCATTTTATGTTCAATTACAAGCTTTGCACAGCTAGGAACAAAACTAGTGATTAACGAAGTGGATTATGACCAACCCGGACAAGACTCTGCAGAGTTTATTGAACTAAAAAACATTGATACCGCAAAGATTGACCTTAATGGATGGAAGGTTAAATTAATTAATGGCTCAAACGGATTATTTTACGACAGTATTACACTTCCTTCTTACTTATTGGATACCGGAAAATATTTTGTGATTTGCGGAGATTCTACAAAAGTTAAAAATTGTAACTATCAAGCTTCAAAAAATAGTAACTTAATCCAAAATGGCGCACCCGATGCCATTGCATTGTATCACCAAAATGGAACACTTATGGATGCGGTAAGTTATGAAGGAAATGTAATAGCCTATGTTGAAGGAACAGGAGTAACATCAAATGACTTGGGAAGTAATGCGGATGAAGGCATTTCACGTTACCCTGACGGAACCGATACCGACAATAACAATAATGACTTTTCATTGCGATGTACTACACCCGGAGCTAAAAATATAGCCGCCAATACTGGGTGTAATTTAATTACTACAACAAAAACTCAAATCAACAATATACAAACAGAAATATATCCTAACCCTTTCACCAATAAAATAAACTATTCAGGCACCACTATGGTAAAACAAATAATAGTGTACGATGTATTGGGTAGTGTAGTGAAGAAATCAAACCCTCAAAACAATAGCGGAGAGCTTGAAATCAACCATATTCCTTCAGGAATATATTTCATATCTATTGAAACTGAACACACTACATTTTCTAAGAAGTTAATTAAAGAATAATTACTATTTTTACTTCTTTAGTAAAAACCTTAAACCCTTGCTATGTTAAGAACCAAATTTTCTATTGCACTTTTATTGGTGCTATTTTCATGTAATGAAATTTTATCACAAACTTTTTTAGGCTATAACACCAGTAATTATTCGGGAATTCATGGCGTAATCTATAACCCTGCAAGTATTGCAGACAGTCGTCATAAATTTGATATTAATTTAGGAGGATTTTCTGTTGGTGCGTACAATAACTACATAGGAATGGATGGAACCATTTTTAGTCAGGAATGGAAGAAATTAAGACAAGATAAATTTTCCTCATCTACATCTGCTTTCTCAACAGTTGATGAGACTTCCCTTATAGAAAGAGATAATAATAGACTAAAATCAATATATACAAACGTTGACCTACACTTACCCTCTTTCTTCATCACAATCAATGAAAAGAATGCCATTGGTTTTAATTGGAGAGTACGTACAATAGCCAATGTTGATGGACTTGAACCGGAGTTAGCCAAATTAATATACAATGAATTGGAGTATCCAAGCCTTTGGGTGCAAAAACTAGAAAACAAATCATTAAGTGTTCAGGCCATGACATGGGCCGAATATGGTTTGTCATACGCACATGTTTTTGTTGATGAAAATGAAAACTTCTTGAAAGCTGGTGGATCTTTAAAGTTTCTTCAAGGGTTAGGCGCAGCATATATGTTCATTGAAAACTTGAAGTATGAGTTTACTAATGATGATACTTTATCATTATTCTCATCAGACGTAAGGTATGGACACTCTAATAATTTTGAACTTGATGCAAATAATGTTGACTACAAGCTGGTATCTAAACTTGGAATTGGTTTAGACTTAGGAGTAGTTTATGAAAGAAGAACCAACTATAAAGATTATAAATATGATATGGATGGCGAAACTGATTTATGGAGAAGAGACTTAAATAAATATAAATATAAAATTGGTTTAGCTATCACTGATTTAGGCGGAATTAAATTTGATAAAGGTGAATTAAGTAATGACTTCCATGCAGACGTAAGCCTTTGGGATATTAATAATCTGGATTTTAAAACCGTAAAAGAATTTGATGATACATTAAGAAACCGATTTGTTTCATTAAATGATGATGAAAGAACATTCAGAATGTCATTACCAACAGCATTTAGTCTTCAATTTGATTACAATATCTGGAAAAACTTTTATGTAAATACTACGGCTTTCTTAGCACTTCAGTTTAAGAAAGATGCAAACAAAGTTCATGAGCAAACTACTATAAGCATCACACCAAGATGGGATACAAAATACTTAGGTGTATTTGTACCTGTATCTTACAATCAAATGGGTAACACTCAAGTTGGTTTAGGTTTAAGATTAGGAGAGTTAATAATAGGTACTAGCAACATTACTCCTTTAGTTAGTAAAGCAGATATTTTCGGTGCCGACTTTTACGCAGCACTTAAATTTGGTTTACCTCACTTTAAACCAAAAGATATGGATAACGATAAAGTGTCTGACAAAATGGATATCTGTAAAGAAGTTCCGGGAGTATGGGCTTTCAAAGGTTGTCCTGATACAGATGAAGACGGAATACAAGACTCTGAAGATAAATGTCCTTTGGTTGCAGGTCTTAAAGAATTTGAAGGATGCCCTGATACAGATGGTGACGGTATTCCAGATACTGAAGATGAGTGTATTGAAATTCCTGGACTAAAAGTATTCAACGGTTGTCCTGATACTGACGGAGACGGTATTGAAGACAGAAAAGATGACTGTCCTGAATTACCTGGACCGGAAATGTATAACGGTTGTCCTGATACAGATGGTGACAGTATTATCGACCCTGATGATGCTTGCCCGGATGTTCCTGGTCCAAGAAAGTATAACGGATGTCCTGATACAGATGGTGACGGTTTATTAGATTACATTGACGAATGTCCTGAAGTAGCCGGACCAAAAGAAAACAGTGGTTGTCCATGGCCGGATACAGATGGTGACGGAATATTAGACAGAGAAGATAAATGTCCTAACAATCCGGGACCAAAAGAAAATCAAGGTTGTCCTTACACTGATACTGACGGTGACGGTGTGTTAGATAAAGATGATGATTGTCCTAACGTACCTGGAGTTGTTGAACTGAAAGGTTGTCCTAAGATTGAAGAAGAGGAAAAAGAAGTTCTTAAAACTGCTTTTGACAACTTAGAGTTCCAAACAGGAAAAGCAATCATATTGGCTGAATCTTATGAGTCGTTAAATAAACTAGCAGAACTATTAGTTGTTAAACGACCTGAATGGAAACTAAGATTAGAAGGACATACCGATAATGTAGGTAATGACCAAAACAACTTAATCCTTTCTAAGAAACGTTCAGAAGCTGTGAAACAATATCTAATAGATAGAGGAGTTGCAGCCGAAAGAATAAAAGCAGAATACTATGGTGAAATGAGACCTGTAGCAGACAATGATACTGAAGAAGGTCGTCAGAGAAACCGTAGAGTTGAAATGGAAATTGAATTTGAATAATCTAACTCAAGAGCCGGCAGTTATGTCGGCTCTTTTTATTTTATGAAAAAAGTCTTTTTACTTGCTATTGGAATTAGTGTTTACTTCTCTTCAAATGCCTGGACGGGCAATACAGCAATTGGTGGAAAGTATGCAGGGATGGGATATAGCTCTGTAGCTTTTTCAGACGGATGGAGTGCTTTTAATAACCAAGCGGGATTAGCATATCTTGAAAACCCTTTTGCGGGAGTTTCCTATGAAAACAAGTTTTTATTAAGTCAATTAGGATACAAATCAGTTGCCTTAGCCTATCCAATTAAAAATGCAGGCTTCGGTCTCTCCTATTCAGGTTTTGGATATAGCTCTTACAATGAAAACAGAGTTGGTTTATCCTATGGTCAAAAACTGGGAGAACAATTTTCGGCAGGTGTTCAATTAAATTATCTGAGCACAAAAATTGGAGATATTTATGGAAGCACAGGAGGCTTAATGGCATCTCTGGGAATTCAGGCAAAGTTAAATGACAATATCACTTTCGGAGCACATGTTGACAATCTTAATAGATTAAAGCTGGCAGATTATAATAACGAAAGAGTTCCTACGATTATCAGATTGGGTATTAACTATAAACTTTCAGAAACAGTAGTAACTACTGCCGAAGTTGAAAAAGATGTAGATGCAAAATATGTTATTAAAGGCGGTGTTGAATATCATCCTAATGATATGTTATACCTAAGAGCAGGGATTTCATCAAGCCCTATGTTAGGCTCTTTTGGAGTAGGAATAAAAATAAGTGAATTTCATATTGATATTTCTTCTGCTTTTCATCAGACACTTGGAGCCATTCCTCAGCTATCGCTTTCTTATAATTTCTCTAAACCATAATGAAACGGCTCTTTTTCATAGCTTTTGTTGCACTTAGTGTACATACTTTTGCACAAACAAATGAAGATGCAAAAAATCAAATTATTGAAACCAGAGTAGAATATCTACTGGAGAATTCCGATGCTGAAGATGCCGACTTCTTAGTACTGTTTGATAAACTTCTCTATTATTTTGACAAACCACTTAATTTAAACAGGGCTAGTTTTGATGAGCTTGATGATTTGACTCTTTTAAATGATATTCAAATTAATAATCTTTTAAAACACATTCAGGTCAACGGAAAGCTAATCACTCTGGAAGAGCTTCAAACTATTAACGGGTTTGATCTTGAAACCATTTGGTTAATACTTCCATTTGTAAAAGTTAGCGGTGATGTTGACGATACAAAAGCATCATTTTCGCAAATTATGAAATATGGAAAGCACCAACTCTTCATAAGATACATAAGAGTATTAGAAGAGCAAAAAGGCTTCTCTCCTACTACCGATTCAGCATTAGCTGCAAGCCCAAACAGCAGATACCCGGGAAGCCCGGATAAGCTTTACACAAGATATCGATTTAATTACGGAACAAAAATTAGTGTTGGAATTACTGCCGAAAAAGACGCAGGTGAAGAATTTCTAAAAGGTAACCAACCTAATGGCTTTGATTTTTATTCTGCACACTTTTTTATCAGAGACCAAAAATTTATAAAACAATTAGCTCTTGGAGATTTTCAAGCACAGTTTGGACAAGGGCTAACATTTTGGTCAGGAAGAGCCTTTGGAAAAACAGCTGATATTATGCTTACCAAAAGAAATGCACAATCTTTAAGACCATATACCTCTGTAGATGAGAATCTTTTCTTGAGAGGTGGCGGAACAACTATTGCTATAAAAAACATTGAAATTACTGCTTTTGGCTCATCCAATAAAATAGATGCTAATCTAAGTACAGACACTTTTACTACACAAGAACAAACGTTCACTTCTTTTCAAACCTCAGGAATTCACGCCACTCCAAATGAAATCAAAAATAAAGATGCTATTGTCAACAATATTTTTGGAGGTCATATTGCTTATAAAAAGCGAAACATTAACATTGGAATTACCGGAGCATACAATGAGTTTAACAGCAATTTTACGCCAAACTTATCTACTTATAGTAAGTTCAGACTAAGTTCAAATACTAATTCTGTAGTAGGCGTAGATTACAACTATATTTTTAAGAACATAAATATTTTTGGAGAAGTTGCAAAAAACATAAATGGTTCGGGAAATGCACAAACATACGGTGCTTTATTAATGCTGGACCCAAAACTATCGTTTGCATTATTACATAGAAACATTAGCCGTGATTTTAATCCTATCTATTCTAATGCAGTAACGGAAGGTTCCACCGTAGAAAATGAAATTGGAACTTATATCGGTGCGGTTTTTAAACCAATAAAACACATTTCTATTTCAGGATACATAGACAGATTTAGATTTCCCTGGTTAAGATATCAAGTAGATGCACCAAGCGGTGGTTATCAATACATATCACAAATTAACTGGACGCCTACAAAAAAACTGGATGTATATTTTAGAATCCGTCAAAGAGTAAGGGGAAAAAACAGCACTACTGATGAAGAAGGAGTAGATGCAATAGTTGATGAAAATCAAATCAATTATCGGGTTAATTTATCTTATGGCGTAAATGAATTTATACGCCTAAAAAGCAGAGTTGAATGGACACATTATCAGTTAGGAAATGAAAAAGATGAGACCGGATTTATAGCCTACCAAGATGTAATTTTTAATTGGATGAAAAGTTCTGTATCATTTGCCTTACGTTATGCTTTATTTGATACAGAATCATATACCTCAAGAATTTACACCTATGAAACTGATGTTCTTTATTACTTTAGTATTCCTTCTTATTATTACAGAGGTTCTAGAGTTTATGCGATGATAAGATATGGTGTTTCTAAAAATGTTGACTTATGGCTACGCTGGAGCCAAACATTTTATAATAACAAAACTACGGTAAGTTCAGGAATGACAGAAATTCAAGGCAATACTAAAAGTGAAATTAAAGCTCAGCTAAGAATTAGTTTTTGATTATTTTACTCTTAACACACCAAATCTTAGTTGGTTAGGAGTAATGGCAGTTACCACATAAAAATCTTCCTTTACCTTTTTAATTATTGAAGGATAAAAAACGAATGGTGGTTGAACATCCACATAATTGGCTTTAAAAGTGTTTTTAAATTTATCAAAACTAACAAGCTTACAACTTAACTCATATTGTGTGGGTCCTAATTGATTATGAAATACAAATGGTTTATTATCATTTAAAGTAGAAGCAGTAGAAAAAATCTCAAGTTTATCTTCTTCATCAGGAGCAAAATATCCATAACAAGCAGCATAACCCGGGTTTCCATTTTCTAAAAATGAATTAATTGACAGTCCCTTATTGTAAGGAGGAATTTCTACCGAACCCATTGAACCGGCTACTTCACTAAAACTTTTTACATCACACTTACCTGTTAAAATAATTACTCCATAGCTATCAAAAGAAATGTCTAGCAATTTCATGTTGGTAGGTTTACCAATATCAAACTGTGATTCTGAAAACTTACTATATGCTTTAGATAATCCTTCAATTCCATTAAAGCGCACATAAAAACAACCATGTGTTACTATTTTTTCTACCAGTTGGCTTTCTGTGTAATATCCTGCAACCACAAGGTTTTGGTCATTATTAAGTTTTGCTTTTAAAGAAGTTGGAGAAATTCCGTCTATATGCAGCGATGTTTCTTTGTAGCCTGACATATTTGAGCTAAGTGATAACACACTATATTTATAATAGCCATTATAAAATGACTTTTGCAATATATATACTTCTCTGTAATCATTTAATATAACCTCAGAAGAGGTTCCTATTCTTTCACCTTTTGTCTGAACTATTGAATTTTTCCAAATTTCTGTTAAATCACTATCAAAAATAGCAATGGATATTTTTTCCTTTTCGCCATTAGATAAAGAGTTAGTAGTAACTGAAGTGATATTTCTTTTATCCGGAGAAATAGCAAAATCAAGTTCAATTTCACTTTTTTCTGAACTTTTAACTGTACTCAGCATTAAAAAATCACTTTTTAGCTCTCCTGAGGTATTTATTTTTTGTGCCATCAATGATATTCTGTCATCTGTAGAAACTCTCACTATTAGCAAAAATTCTTCATTGAATTCAACTATATCATCAATAAAAATGGCATGGGAGTTAATATTTGGGAAGGAAAAAGTTTTTGAAAACTTCTCATTTCCATCAAAATCTGACTTATAAAATGTTGCTGATGAACGATTGTTTACAAAATAATAAATACAATCTTTAGAAACTTTAACTATCTCAGCCTTTGAAGATATAGAGTAGGCAATTGGTTCAAACCATTTTGTTTCAACAGTTTGCGAAATCAAAACAGATGAAATAGAAAATAATATTAGAAACAAATAATTTCTCATATCATCAATTATTTTTTTGAGCCATTTTAACTTCTTCACTTATTTTCTTTTGCTCTAATTTCATGGCTTTAGTGTATGAAGATACAAAAATCATTTGATGTTTCTTTTCAGAATATTCAATTATTGCCACCGGAAAATCTAACTCAGAGTAATCCACTCCTGAAACCATCGGAATCATTTCCATAATAAACTCAACATCTTCATACAATTTGGCATCTTCAGGCATTGCTGTATTAATAGCAACTTTTTTAGGAGCATAGTTCTCTGTAATCATTTCAATGGTATAATTTTTATTTCTGTAAAGATAAAAACTGAACTTCCCATTTTTCTTAGTAATTACTGAATCAACTCTTTGATTTTCTTGATATAAATAAACACAGGAAGATTTTAGCTTTTCGTCATCCTGATTTACTAAATGCCCTATAATTTTAATATCGTTTTGTGCTTGAATATTAAACACATATATAACAAGACTAAGGATTAATAACAATAGATTTTTCATAGTCGTAGATTTAAACAGCATGTACTTTTACGGCTTTAAGTAACTGATAGTTACAAGGTAAAAAAGCGTAATTTTTATATAGGTGAAAAGACCTAGGGTTACTTAAACTTATTTCGCATCCATATAAGCAAAACCGGCAACAACAAAAGGTCTGCCACCACTGCAATCAGCAAAATAAGAGTAACATATAAACCTATATGATGCGTACTCTTAAAGTTTGAAAAACCTAAAGAGAAAAATCCTGCACTTAAAATTAAGGTAGTTATAATAATTCCTTTTCCGGTACTTAAATACGTTCGTTTAAGGGCATATAAAAAAGCTTTCCCTTTATTTATCTCTATTTTAAACCTACTTAAAAAGTGTATGGTGTCGTCAACAGCTATACCAAAAGCAATAGTAAAAATGATGGAGGTAGATATATTTAACGGCACTTTCATTACTGCCATTAATCCGCCCATCATAAACAATGGTATTAAATTGGGAATTAATGAAATTAATGCCAAACGTACTGACTTATATAAAAAGCCAACTATAAGAGCTATTAATAAAAAAGATAACCCAAGTGTAGTAAGCATATTGGCTGTAACATCATCGGTGTTTTTATCAATTAAAGTAGCAGTACCGGTTAGCTTGTAACTAAATAAATCATTATCAATTTTATTTATATAAAAATTCTCCAACGAATCATTACAAACACTAATTTTTAAACTTCCTATGTCGTGCATTTTTCCGGTAAATCTTGCCTCTTTATAGTCATCGCTAAACATTAACTTAGAAAACTTTAATTCCTTTAATTTTGGAAAATATTGCTTTAACTGATTGTATTCGGCTTCAGTAGAAGGGATTTTATAATACTCAGGAATACCTGTATGAGTTGCCTTATTTAGACTTTTGATTAATGATACGGGAGAAAGCATAAAGCCAGTTCCGTATATTTTCTCTATTTCCTCTTGAAATTTATTTAACTCTTTTATCACCTCATAATCAAACACTTCCTTTCCGTCATTGGCGTCAACTACCATTTCAAAGGGTCGTACTCCTGAAAAATTATTCTCAATATACCTTAGGTTTTGTTTTAATTCTTCTTTCTCACTTAAATCGCCCAATAAAAAGTAGTTCACTTTAATTTGACTTAAAGCAAGAAATGATAAAATAGTTAAAACAGTAAATCCCAACACAATTTTTTTAGGATGATTTAATACAAATAAAAACCATCGATGCAGCCACTTTTGCCAGTATGACTTAATTCTAGCCTGCTTAGACATCTCCGGCTTTTTAAGCAACACCAAAACTGATGAAAGCAATACGATTGAAACGCCATAGGCAACAAAAACACCTATTGCAGCTGAATAACCGAATTGAGACAATGGTTTTACATTAATAGTAACTAAACTCATAAACCCAACAGCAGTGGTTAGTGAGGTAAGAAAAACTGCCAACCCCACTTCTTTAAAGACAATTTTAATAGCATTTATTTTATTTTCTCCGGCTCTAAGTTCATCAAAGTATTTAGAGATAATGTGTACGCAATCTGACATTCCCACTACCAAAAGAATAATAGGTAGTAATGAGGTCATTAAGTCTAAATAACTTCCCAAAAGCGACATAATGCCTAACACCCAAATAATGGCAGTAAATACGGTTGCCAATGGAGCCCAAACTCCCCAACCTGAACGAAAACCTACAAACAAGAAAATAACCACTAAAATGACAGAAAAGACAGAAAAAATAGCCAATTCGGAACGCATTTTATCCAGATAAACTTGTTGTGCTTTTATCTTACCTGCAATATGAACCTTATCAAATTCAAATTCGTTAATTGTTTTCTCTGCATCATGCAAAAGTTTATCAGAAGCTTGTTTGGTGATTACCTGCATGTTTTTAACCACAATACACACTGCAGGCTTATCCGAAGAGAAAAAACTACCCAGTAACTCTTCCGATTCAAATACAAAAGTTGAATCCTGCTTAAGCAATGAGTCATTATCTAAATGAAGTATTGGTTTTTGAATAACTCCGAAAGGAGAAATTATAGGTTGTTTAAGCTTGGTAGGCGAAAACACATCATCAACATAATTGAGTCTTTTTAACTGATTTGTTAAAGAATCAATTTTTGTTAGAAATTCAGAATTAAATACTCCATCAGAATTTTCAATGGCGATAAGCAGATAATCATTATCATTTTCATACTTTTTTCTAAACTCTAAAAAGTACTCTAAATCCTCATCGCCTGCCGGAAAAAAGTGCTCGAAATTGTAATCAAACTGCAACTTTGATGCCTGCCAGCCAAAAAATACAGTGGCTGCAAATAATAATACAATGCTAACTACTGCAAGCTTTTTGTTCATGAACGTTTCCTAGAAAACTCTCTACTACCTTTTTTCTTATTCTCAAATTTTCTCTTGAATCCACTTCTTCCACCTCTGTCAGATCTTCCTGAACCACTTCCTCCGCTTTTCTTAGCTGAAGAAAATTCTATTCTAATCTCTCGTCCTTCAATCTTTTTATTATTAAGACGCTTTATCATTTCAGTAGCTACTTCCTCAGAATTCACACCAAAAAACGAAAACTCATTCAGCACATCAATCTTACCTATATCACTACCCTCAATACCGGATTGATTACAAATGAAACCTAACAGGCTACCTTTTTGAAATCCGTCTTTAGCTCCAATATTGATAAATAATCTTTTACTATCAGTGTCATCGTATTTATTTCCGTTTCTTTTAGTAGAAAATCTTTCGTACTTATCATTACTACCTTTTGAATCTCTTCTTGAGCTTTTTGATGGTGCAATATTTAAGTCTGATGTACGATTGTATTTATCTAAAATGGTTTTAATAAAATAACTTGAAAATGAAGCTATCAATTGCTCTTTGGTAACATCAGATAAATCTTCTTGAATAGATTGAATAATGCTCTCATCTATTTCAGATTCATGGTTATCCTTGATTAAGTTTACCAAATTAGCTTGTTGAGCAGCAACAATTTCCTTTTTTCCCGGAACTTTAACCAGCTCTACATTTGTTTTAACTTGTTTTTCAATCAAAGAAATTTTTCTACTGTCTCTAGGTCCGACAATAGAAATTGAAAATCCTTTTTTTCCGGCTCTTGCAGTTCTTCCGCTTCTATGCGTATAACTTTCTATATCATCCGGAATTCCCATGTGAAAAACGTGAGTAACGTCATTAACATCAATTCCTCTAGCGGCAACATCTGTAGCCACTAATAACTGAACAGCTTTATTTCTAAACTTAGACATTACTAAATCTCTCTGTCCCTGACTTAAATCTCCATGAAGAGCCTCAGCATTAATACCTTGAGCAATTAGCTTATCGGCATAATTTTGCGTATCTCTTTTGGTTCTGCAAAACAACAACCCAAACATATCAGGATAGAAATCAATAAACCTGGTAAGTGCTTCAAAGAAGTCATTTGGTCTAACCACACAATATTGGTGAGTAATGTTTTCATTACCACTGTTTTGTGCACCCACAACAACTTTTTGTGGGTTTTCCATGTAGTTTTTTGCCATTTGCTCAATTTCTCTTGGCATTGTAGCAGAAAACAACCACACATTTTTTTCTTCGGGAGTTTCTTCTAAAATAGTATCCATGTCTTGCTTAAAGCCCATGTTTAACATTTCATCAGCCTCATCAAGAATTACATATTTTATATTAGATAGGTTAAGCGTTCCTCTTTGAATGTGGTCAATAACTCTACCGGGAGTACCCACTACAATTTGAACACCTTT
Source organism: Bacteroidia bacterium (assembly GCA_030426475.1). Lineage (GTDB taxonomy): Bacteria > Bacteroidota > Bacteroidia > Flavobacteriales_E > Vicingaceae > CALALS01. Next base: position 11 of record JAUHYR010000075.1, on the reverse strand, counting down.
TTTTAACGCTC
>JAUHYR010000136.1 GCA_030426475.1 Bacteroidia bacterium | reverse complement strand
ATAGGGAGATAAACATTTCTCGGGCTAAAATTTCGGTAAAATATCCTTGTAATGTAATGTTGGTTGCATCTATGAATCCTTCTCCAAGCGGTGATTTTTATGACCCTACTAATCCTAACGGTGATGCAGAAAGTACAGTAAAAAGATATTTAAACAAAATATCCGGACCACTTTTAGATAGGATAGATTTGCATATTGAAGTAACAGCAGTTCCTTTTGAAAAGCTATCTGAACAACGAAAAGGAGAAAGTAGCGAAGTAATCAGAAATAGAGTGTTGGCTGCCAGAAAAATTCAACAAGAGCGTTATAAAAAACATCAGGGTATTTACTCAAACGCACAGTTGCCACCTAAATTAATTGAAGAATATTGTAAGGTTGATAAAACAGGTGAATTGATATTAAAAAATGCGGTTGACAGGCTGGGGTTTTCCGCTCGTTCTTATGCTCGTATTTTAAAAGTGGCCAGAACTATTGCCGATTTATCAGGTGAAAAAAATATTTTAGCACAGCATTTGGCTGAAGCAATACAATATCGTTCGTTAGATAGGGAAGGATGGGTTTAATTAATTTTTTGTTTACACTCATTACATAAGCTAAGATTAACCTTATCAACCGTTTTAATAGTTTCTGCAGCGTCATTCATCACGCATTTTTCATTAATGCAATGAGACAAACCTAAATTATGGCCAATTTCATGTACACATACTTTTTGAAATCTAGATAAGAATAAACTCTTGTTTTTATTTTTAATTCGATGAGTAGAAACCACACAACTAGGACCGTTTAGATAACCAAGTCCAAAAACTCCCCAGTCTTCGTATTTATAAATTGGTTTTTTAATATTTCCATTGTTATCTTTTTTAGTGCAAGAAATATCATTGTTTATAAGTCCAATAACATAATCAATAGAATCAGGTTTGTTTCGTTTTAATATTTTTAACAATGAATCAGCCCTATATCTGGGAGACTTTTTGTTAATGAAGGCAGTTTGAGGAATAGGCTTATTCTGAAGTGTAATTATTTCAAATTGATAAGTTTTTTGCAAAGTACTTTTAATAGAATCAATCAATGATTTGTCATTAAAATCAAATGGTTGAATAGCTATTATTGGTTTTTGATGGTTTGTTTTACAATTAAAAAGTAAAGGTACGAGAAGTATAAAGATAAAAGCTCGCATACTAAAGCTTTTCTTTCAAGTCCAATAAAAAGCTTTTTACTTTTTGAAGAGAAGCAACCAATTCTGCATTGTCTTTTAATTTATCAGGGTTTTCCTTTAGCTTCATTTTAGCTCCTTCAAGTGTAAAACCTCTTTCTTTTACCAGATGATAAATTAGCTTTAGCTTCTCAATGTCTTTAGGAGTAAACCGTCTGTCTCCTTTATTATTTTTAGAAGGCTTTAACTCATTAAATTCCTTTTCCCAAAACCGAATAAGCGATTGGTTTACCTTAAACATATCGGCAACCTCACCAATGGTATAATACACTTTTGTTAATTCAGGAAATTCTAACATCAGGACTTTAATTTGATGGCTAAAATAAGGAAAACTATCTGAAATAATTAGTCAAATGATTGAGAAGGAGCAGACGAAAGCTTAATTAGCATATCATACTCTTCAGCCGTAAGGTCGTTAAAGTAAAAGTTGATTGGATTTACGGGATTTCCATTTTTTCGAACTTCGTAATGACAGTGAGGACCAACAGATTTCCCTGTATTTCCTACTAAACCGATAATATCACCTCTTTTTATTTTTTGACCGGGAACTACCAGCATTTTGCTCATGTGGGCATAAAGCGTTTCATAACCATAGCCATGATTTATTCTTACATGTTTTCCATATCCGCTAGATTCGGAATCAGCTCTAGAAACTACACCGTCACCCGTAGCATAAATTGGTGTGCCTCTTGGAGCCGTAAAATCCATACCTGCATGAAACTTTTGTACTTTGTAGTGTGGGTCAATTCTGTAGCCATAACCAGAAGCCATTCTAGTTAAATCACTGTTTGATACTGGTTGAATGGCCGGAATGCAGGCCAACATTTTTTCTTTTTTCTTAGCCATTTTAAGTACTTCATCAAACGACCTTGATTGAATATACATTTGCTTAGAAAGTTTGTCTATTTTTTTGCTGGAGGTAACAACAAGCTTTGAATTGTCAAACCCTTCTAACTCTTTATAACGCTCCCAGCTACCACCAAAACCGGCTTGTCTAATTTCTTTAGGAATTGGTTCTGCCTCAAATATTACTCTGTAAATATTATCATCTCTGTTTTCAATATCTTTTAAAACAGCGGATAATTGCTCAACACGTTTGTCTAGCAATTTATATTGAGTTTGAAGTTGAGCGTTTTCTCTCTTTAGGTGTTTTTCTTTGGGTGAGTTAATAAATTCGTAACTGATAAGTGTTAATGCCACTCCAAATACCAATGCCAATGATACAAAACCTAACGCACGAAAAAATTTTTGCTTAAAAGTTACTTTAACCTTTTCGTACTGAAGAGTTCTTGGATTGTATTTATATTTTGCTGCCATTAGGCTATTTTTATACTTTTGCCACCTGTTTAGC
>JAUHYR010000074.1 GCA_030426475.1 Bacteroidia bacterium | reverse complement strand
CCATGATGTTGAAGCACCTTGTGTATAAGAACTAAATAAAATCCAATGTTGACGATTTGGAGCAGTTCCAAAAGTTTTAGTAACAATATTGTCACTAGAACCAGAGCCATTAATTCCCCAAGCACAGATTGACTTATCAGGTATTGAAGCTGAAGGTAAAGCGCTTGGAGTAGCACTTGGAACAGTTCCTGCTGTAGTAGTAAAAGTTAAAACACCAGTTGTAGAAACTTTATACTGTGTAACTGGACTTGCGTTAAAATTGAATGAGAATGGGATAGTTTGAACTGGAGACCAAGCAGAAGCAGAAGGTCCCTGAATAGTTGTCCAAGTAGTGCTTAGACCACCACCGACAGGGTATTCGTCATCTTGATTTAAATTTCCAGGATTTTGACCCGCATTAACATGAGGGATGTAGTAGTATTGTGAAAAACCTAAAGCGGCTATGCACATCATACTAACTAGGGTGTAAAGTTTTTTCATTTTAAATTATTTTTGGTTGTTAGATGAGCAAATTTAAGCTAAAATAAGAGAGATTCATAGTGTTTTAACATTAATTATTGTAAAGCTACTATTTACATTTACGTTAATAAGATTGTTAAAAACCTTTTAACATAATGTTTATAACCACAGGTAATGACCTATACCTTTGGCAAAACCTAAAAGTATGTTTTCTAATTTACTCAAGAAAAAAGTAAAAGAAGAAGTAGTAGTTCACACCTTTCTTACCAACATTTTTGATGTGGTGGAAGCAGGTTTCCCGGAAATTTGTGATGTTATAAATAATTCTCCTGAGTTTATTCAGTCACCGGATATAAAATCAGATAACTACAAAGAATTTTTGTTAATTGTTTTAGCCGGAAATCTCAAGCGAGTTCCTGAATATTTTGATGCACCAAAGGATAATAGAATACTGGATAAGTGTATTGAACAACTTACTTATATTTTCGATAAGTCTTACGATGACATTTTTACATTAATCAAAAAATATCAATCCTTTATATCTAAAGTAAATTTTCCTTCAAAAAATACACTTTATGGAATGAGCAAAGCTGTATTCTATAAATATGAATTGGCCCAATATCAGGAAGAGTATTTTAGAAATATGAATAACCCTAACCCAATTTTTCTTAAAAGAATAAATGAAGTGATGGAAAACTTTGTGTGGAATTGGGATGATTTCCTTGAAAAGTATAACGTAGTGGATTAACTTTTACCCTTTTAAATTAAACTGCTTTTCTGCCATTTCTCTAATTTGTCTTCCAATAGATAAACTTGCTGTTGCAGCAGGTGACGGAGCATTTAAAACATGAATAGCATTATCTTTATATTCTATTCTAAAGTCTTCACGAGTATCTCCTGAACTATTTAATAGCATTGCTCTTACTCCTGCTCTTCCCGGCTTGATGTCGTCCATTGTTAAAGAGGGAATCATTCTTTGAAGTGTTTTTAAGAATAATTTTTTAGAGAAAGCTCTTCGGTATTCATTAATCCCAAACGACATGTTACTAAAAAATAATTTCCAGGTTCCGGCATAAGTTAAGGCATCCCAAGTATCTCTGAAAGAGAAATCTGTTTTACCATAACCTTCCCTTTTAAATGTAAATACTGCATTTGGACCACATTCTACTTCTCCGTCTACCATTCTTGTAAAGTGAACCCCTAAAAATGGAAAAGCCGGATTAGGAACAGGATAAATAAGGTTTTTTACTTTGTGCTTTGCTTGCTCGGTAAGCTCATAATAATCTCCTCTAAAGCCAACTACTTTTTCTTTTAATTCTACTCCGTCTTTTTTTGCTAATCTATCGGCTTGTAAACCTCCGCAACAAATTAAAAATTTTGTATGATAATTAGATTTTGAGGTAACTACTTTAGTTTGATTACCATCTTTTTCAAAGGCAATTACTTCTTCTCCTAATTTTAATTTACTATTTGGATTTATTGAAAGGTAAATCTCTACCATTTTTTCTGTGGCGCCTCTAAAATCAATAATACCTGTACAAGGCACCCAAATTCCGCCAATACTCTCTACAAACGGTTCTATTTCTTTGACTCTTTTCGCGTCAATTTTTTCTATTCCTTCGGTATTATTAGCAACTCCATTTTCAAATATTTTATCCATAAATGGAAGTTCAGCTTTATCGGTAGCAACAACAACTTTTCCGCATACGTCATGTTTAATGTTGTGTTCTTTTGCAAAAGCTACTAGTTCATGACGACCATCCACACAGGTCTTAGCTTTTTTCGACCCGGGTTTGTAGTAAAGTCCTGAGTGTATTACACCGGAATTGTTTCCCGTTTGGTGATCTGCTAACTTGTTTTCTTTTTCAATTAATAATATAGAAAGATTGGGGTAGGCTTTTTGAATTTGGTATGCGGTAGCTGCCCCAACTATTCCTCCTCCAACTATGGTAATGTCAAATACTTGTTTTTCCAAGGTTCAAATTTTGCTGCGAAGTTATATTTTTTGTACTTCTTTTGGTACTAGTAATAAAAGAAAAGCGCCAATAATGAAATAAGCGGCTAATACAAAAACAGTTGCTCTCATTGAGCCCGTGAGTGCATTAATAAATCCAAATGAAATGGTTCCAACTACTATTCCTAATTTTTCCAACACATCATAATAACTAAAATACGATGCTGTATCGTCAGTTTGTGGGAGTAATTTTGAATAAGTTGAACGAGAGAGGGACTGAGTGCCACCCATAATAAAACCAACTAATGTAGCTAAACAATAAAATTCAACTGGTTGCGTAATGTAAAAAGCAATTATGCAGGCTAAAATCCAACTGGTTACTATAATAGTAAGTGCTTTAATATTGCCAAGCTTTTTACTTAGCCAAGAACAGAAATATGAGCCACCTATGGCTATAAATTGAATAATTAGCACACTAATAATCAAACCGGATTTTGCTTTGTCATCGGTTCCCCAATCAATTTCCTTTGCTGCAAAAAGTGTAGCCATGAACATAATAGTTTGAACTCCCATGCTGTAAATAAAATAGGCTCTTAAATATTTTTTTAAGTGTTCTTGGGTTTTAAATTCTTTGAAAACTTTTACTAGTTCTTCAAACCCTTTAGTGAACATATTTTGAGTAGTTATTTTTTTATTTCCTTTTGGTAGAACCAAATAAGTGTATTGGCTAAAAGCTATCCACCAAATGCCGGCAGTTAAAAATGCAAAACGACTGGCATTTCCTTGATTTTCAAATCCGAATTTTTCCCAATTCATAATTAAAATTAGGTCAATAATTAAAAGTATTCCACTTCCTAAATAACCTAATGAAAAACCTTTTGCACTTATTTTATCGTGTTCAGATTTTGGTGCAATATCCGGTAAGTATGAATTGTAAAAAACAATGCTTCCCCAAAAACCAACTCCTGCTAATACAACAGGAATCATGCTTAATTCAAGTTGATTTTCATCAAAATAGTATAATGAACAACATGATGCGGCTCCGATGTAACAAAAAAGTTTTAGAAATATTTTTTTATTTCCCATATAATCGGCAATGCCGGTTAAAATAGGCGAGAGGATAGACACAATTAAAAAGGAAGTGGCGCCTATGTAGGCATATAGTTCTGTATTAATAAAATTGCGACCAAAAAAAGTAACCTTATCAGGGGTAATAGTGGAGTAAAATGTAGGGAAAATTGCTGTAGTAATTACCAGTGGATAAACAGAGTTTGCCCAGTCATAAAAAGCCCAGCCATTAATTATTTTTTTTTCAGATTTTAAACTCATTGGCTACAAGACTGACAATATTCTTTTTTCAGGTTTTTATTTTTTAATAATTGAAAACTCATATTTGGAAAGCCAATGAGCTTGCAAAATCGCTCTAAATTTAAACTTTTAGCTTTAGCCATCAACATTAAAAATTCTTCTTGTGAAACTTGGTCTTCAGCATAGATAGCGATAGTTAAAAATGAAAACAGTAAATCTTCGGTATATTTTTCTTCTTTAATTAAAGGGTGAAGAATTTCTACAGCCCAATCTATTTTCATTTGAAACATAAAATAACTGGCTAATTCAAATGATTGTTCTGTATTTAAATTGCTTTTTAAAAGTGTTTTTTTAATTTCTTTTAATGAGCGGTCTCGTTCATCAAATTTTCTTTTTTCATAGTAATATTCTGTTGCAATTAAATGAAAATTCAAGAGCATTTGGTTTATTTTTTCTTTATTAATTCCATAAGAAGAGAGTTTTTTTATGTCTTTTTCAAATTCTTCAGGGTTATTGGTTGTATTTAAATCGGTATTCCATAGCTCTAACATAGTATAGTATTTGTTGTATAGAACACTACCGTGTTGATTGTTAACTTGAAGTAAGATGTCAAATTGCTTATTATTGATTTTATATATACTATCGAGCTTAGATGTATCTGCAATAATATTTAGAAGTACAATTTGATTGTTCAGCAAGTCAATTGTTTCGGGCTTTCTGGGTATATCAAGCTCTAAAAGTTTGGAGTAGGGAACTTCTTTATTTAATATTTTTTTTATCAGTGCAGTTTGTAAAGCTTTTGCTTTTTTATAATCATTGTTGGTAAGGGCATAATTAATTCTTTCGTCAATAGTTTCTAATAGTAGAGAGTCAACAAATACTTTTTCAAGATAGAGTAAAACTTTACCTTTTCTTTGGTCTTTTAAGTAAGGCTCAAGGTTGTATCCTAGTGTGTCGCTTAAAACTATTCTTCTGAGTTGGTCTTTTGAAAATTGTTTGAGTTCTGTTTCATAGGGAGATCCTTTAATAGACTCATAAAACCCCTCCCAGTTTTCTTCAGTTTTTACTGAGGAGATTATTTTTTCTAGCTGATATTCTTCAATTGCTTTTAAAATGCTTGCGGCTCTTTTTTTCTGTAGTTCAACGTTTAATTCTTCTTTTCCTTCAATGGAAGAATAAGCGGTTAATTCTATTTTTTTTATGTCGTATTTATTTACTTCAAGTGAGTCCAAAAGAGGCTTAATATCTTCTAACTTGTAATTATATTTTGCTTTATCGAATGGAATGGTAAACTCTACAATGCGCCTAATAGAGTCTGTTTTATCGGTGATTGAAAAAGTATCTAGCTCCCATTCTAAACTTATTTTAGATAAAGCTGGCTCACCTATATTATTATAAAAAACAGATTGGCAAACGCAACCATCTTTAATAATTAATAGGTTAAACTCATCGGTAATTGTGTCAACAAAACTTGGAATTTCGCCAAAAGAGACAAACATTTCATTTGTTTGTTTTGCTTCGTTTTTTGAATATAAAGCAGATTTTTTAAGAGGTTTTAACAAATAACCATCATGTGTTTCTGCAGAATGTAATTTGTTTCCGGTTTTACAACTGTATTGTTCTCTAAGAATAATATCAACTCCAATGGCATCTTTTGACTTTTTAATAATATCTTTCAAAAACTCTAAATCGTGAAAATAGAAGTAAATTTTCCCGTTTTCAAAGTAAATGTTGTTGGATAGTAGTTCAGGAAGATAGGGGTAATCCTTTTCTAGTTCACTACAAGCTTTTTGGTCGTATTCTTTTAATCCGTACTTTTTTTTTTCTGATTTTGTAGGCGGAATATATTTTTCTGATGCGAATACCTGAGTTGCATAAATAGAATTATTTTCTTTATTGAATGCTACTCCGGTTCCAACGGTGTAAAAATCTTCATCAATAATATTTTGGTGATGGTCTGTAGAATTTATCCAGCCTTTCACTAATGCTTCGGCAGCTTCTTCGTAAGTTTCTATTACTATTTTTTCTCTTTCACCATATATTTTGGTTTTTACTCCACAAAAAATGTTGTGACAATTTTCTCCTACCATTGCAAAATTCCCATCATAGTATTTTACTCTCTCAAAAGCTGACTTTTTGTTTTTTGATGGTTGGTCGTGTGTTACTCGTTTAATTTTTGCCATAAAACCTGCTTGGTCTTTGGCAGCCATTGCCAGTTTATCTTCGTGCTTAAGTTGATTTATATTTTTTGATTTTCTATACGCATTTACTTTTGACTCTATTAGTGATTCAAGTAATTCAGAATTTGGATTTTTGAAATCAATATTATCATTAGGATTTTGAGCAATAGAAAAACTACTGATAATGGATAGTAATATTATGAAACAAACTTTCATTTGACAATAAAGAAAACTAATACCTGGTATTATTCAAAAATTTTTATTTCAACCCTTCTATTTTCAGCTCTGCCTTTTTCTGTTTTATTATTTGTAATTGGCTCTTTGCTGCCTTTTCCTTCAACTGTTATAGTATTATTAACGCCATTATTTACAAAATAGTTTTTTACACTTTGTGCTCTTTCTTTTGATAGGATAATGTTTTTTGATTCTACTCCTGTGCTGTCTGTATGTCCCATTATTTCAACTTTTAGACTGGGGTTGTCTTTTAAAAAATCAATCCATTTATTTAATTCAGTAAATGAGGTGGCTAGTAATTCACTACTGTTTATTGCAAAGGAAATATTTTTTATGATGTTACTTTTGTTTTTTTCAATTTGAAAGGTATCTGCTTTATTTATATTAATTACATATCTATTAGAGTCGGAAAACAATGTAAAGTTTGAATCTATATCAAGTGTTAAGTTTGTTGGTTTTGTTGCATCAATATCTGCTAATTTTTTTGGTTCAAAAGATTCAACAACAACTGAGTCTATATAGTAGTAGGCATAATTCCAGTTGTATTTCTCAAACGTTATTTTTCCGGAAAAATCGTCTGAGAAAAAGTTTCCCATGAGCAGATACTGCTGTCCTCCACTTACTTTAAAAGTATCTGAAACTATAAACCACTGTCCGGTTTTTTTCATAAACAACTCATTTGAAATGGTTGATTGCGGAACTTTATCAATAACACTATACTTTTCAAAAGAGGGTTTTTCTTTTTCAAATAATGCGCTCATGTGCCCTAGTGCAAACTGGCAATCTGTTCGAAGCATTACTTTATAGGATATTTTGTAATTTAATGTATCAGTTAGTGGCTCATTTAGTTTAACACACAAATATTCTCTTCTATTGGGTTTGAAGCAATAGGTGTAAAATCCTACATAAAAGTCTCCGTTTTTTTGTTTTAAATCAGGTGTAGTTCCATTTGCTGAAAACCAATTTGAAACAGATTTTATTGTTGAATGGTTGTCCTTAGCATACTGCTGACTGAAATTGAAATTGGGCACCAAGTTTTGTGAGTGCCCAATTAATGTTATTGTAGTAAAAGAAATAAGAAAAAGTATTCTCACTATTGAGGTACTGAAAATTCAATTCTCATATTAGCTTTTTGACCCTCAGGAGTTCCTGTTTCGTCTTTTGGTTCAGTATCTGTTTTACTCTCTACCTTTATTCTATCTTGAGAAATACCTTTAGAAACGATATACTTACTAGCAGCTTCAGCTCTTTTTTGAGCTAAAACAGCCATTGCTTTTTCAGATGCATCTATATGCCCTGTAATTACAATTTTAGTAGTTTCATTTTCTTTTAAATAAGCAATAACTCCGTCTAATTTTTTATTAGCTTCAGCCGAAATAGCAGAAGACTTAGGTGCAAAAGTAATTTCAAGCCCATTTACTTCAACTTCTTCAACAGCATTTGGGTCACTTTTAAATTCTTTATTAATCACCTCTGCTTTTCCACCTGCAATTAGTTCGCATTGACAATTTTCAACATTTTTACTGTTTACCACAGAAACATCATCAATGTAGTAATAGCCATCATAAGTCTGAGGTTTTGTAAACCCTCTTGGTCTTTTTACTTTTTCAGAAAGTGTAGCATCAGAAGGTTTGAAGTTTCCAATAGTAATATATTCTTCTCCACCTTTAGCAGTATATTCTCCACAAATGGTTTCCCACCAAAACTGCTTAGAGAAAATTCTATTTTTTCTGTGTACAATTTGTGGCTCTGCTTTTAAAACATCATTGTTTTTTGCAGAAATAGCATCTTCTGAAATATATAATCCAAGATTATTTACTGCATATTTAGATAAATCGGCAAAACTTACGTTAAATTGAACGCAATATTTTTCTCCTTTTTTTAATGGTTCCTTAAGTTTAGCTTGAAGGTAGCCTCTAGGTTCTTTATCTTTATAGCTATAAAAACTAATTCCCGCATAATTTTTACCTGTCATGGCTTTTTCCTCTCCATAACTGTTGGCGGGAACTCCAACCTCTTCGCTTTTAGCATCTTCAGAGTATAAATCAACCGGTCCTAGGGTAGCGGCTTTCCAGCCAGTGGCATATTCAATTTGTCCGGGAGATTTCACCTTCTTTTCTACCTCTTCAAAACTTGGGTTAGGAACTAAATTATTTTCTTGTGCGAAAGCAAATACAGATGTTGTAATTGCTAATAGACTTAATATATTTTTCATCATAAAGTTATTTTGTGATTTTATTAAACAAAATCCGTTCCGAAAGTACAAAAAGTACTTGAGATAACGAAAAATAAAGGACTTAGTCTATTTTTTGAAGTTTATATGATGACTGATATTGATTGTCTGAAGAGACTAAAGTCATGATATAATAGCCGGAGCTAAATGAATTTATATTCAAAGTAACTTTTTGTTGCCAGCTGGGTATATATTGTTGCTTTATTACTTTACCCGTAGCATCGTAAATAGTTAAATTAATTTCAAACTCTTTTTCTGATAAATCAATATTTAAAAGCTCTTTACTAGGATTTGGGTAAAGTACAACATGTAGCTGATTTTTTGTTTCTTCAATTCCCACACTTTCTTGTTCAGGTTGCTGAAAACCTTGAGTAATAATATTAGAAGAGGAAGAAACTGTTTCAACAATCATTTCTCCAAATGTAAAACTAAGTTGAGCGGAGGAGTTTGAATAAAAGTCTCCTGAAGAAGATAATACTTCTGGTTGAATAGTTTGACTGAATAAGCAACTATATAGTAATATAGATATTGTTGTGAAGAATACTTTCATAATTATCTATTTTCAAGTATTTCTATTCTTTTTAGTAACAATTCATTTTGCTTTCTTAATTCTTCTATTATTATTTGTTGCTCTTGTATTGCTTTAACTATTGGTACAACAAATTCAGAATACCTTAAACCATAATGGTCTGTTTCACTTTTTGGGGCATCTACACCGCTGAACTGGAAACCAAGTTCTTTTGCTGCTTGCTCAACTTCTTGAGCAATAAACCCAGTTTGAACCTGTTGAGATTTTTCAGATTCATCAACTCTAATTTCATCAGGAGTGTTATGGAATTTTGCTATAGCATCTAAGTCTAGATTATATGTTACTGCTCTCAGTTTGTTTATAAAATCTAACCCAGGAACATTTTCTTTTACATTAATTTTAAATCTTGCATCAGACACATTTGTCCAGTTAGCAAAACCACCAATACTTGTTACTGCTGAGTTTCCAACTCTTACTTGGTTACTGGCTGTTATGTCAGTAGCGTAGCCAAGTGCTGTAGAATTAGAAAAGCCGGTTCCATTGAAAAAGGCGTTGTAACCTATGGCGGAGTTATTACTACCGGTTGTATTATTGTACAATGCATTTCTACCTATAGCTGCATTATTGTTTCCAAAAGAATTAGAATATAATGATTGATTACCAATTGCTGTATTATAAAACCCTCCACTATTTAAATAAAGAGAATTAAATCCAACAGCAGTATTATTACCTCCAGTTGAATTTGTGTAAAGTGCATCATTTCCAACTGCCGTATTACTAGAGCCATTTGTATTGGAGTAAAGTGCTTGATTACCCAGTGCAGAGTTTGATCCAGAAGTTGTATTAGAATACATTGCTCTTCTCCCTATTGCCGTATTTGTTGAACCAGTTGTATTAGAATATAATGCTTCAAACCCCAAAACACTGTTATTAACTCCACTAGTGTTAAATCTCATGCTTCTAGCTCCAAAAGAAGTGTTATTTAATCCAGTTGTATTTTGTCTTAATGAAGCCACACCTACTATTGTGTTATCTGCACCGGAAATGTTACTATTACCGGCATTCGTTCCAATAAAAACATTATTGTTATTAGTTAAATCGTCATTAGCTCCAGCCCCCAACCCAATAAAGACCGAATTACCTGTATTAATAAATTCCAGCCTAGAACCATCTATAGATGTGATACCAGTTACATGAAGTTTGCTAACCGGAGAAGTATTTCCAATACCTACATTACCGGTATTTCCATTGTAAATGTCATTGCCACTTACTGTCCAGTCGTTATCAACAGCAGGAGGAAGTTTAACAAATCCACCGTTTGATAAATAAATAGTATCATTACTTAAAGATAAGGCTTGTAGCTCGTTGGTTGAGCTAGAGTCTCCGTCATATACATTTCCTTTTATATAAACACTGTTTCCGTTAGATAAGTAAAGTGTATCGTTGCTATAAGTTAGCGTTTGAAGCTCATTGGTAATACTTGAATCCCCATCAAACACATTGTCTGTCAAATACACGTTATTTCCATTAGAGATATAAAGCGTATCATTACTTAATGATAATGTTTGGTTATCTGTATTTACATAACTACCTAAATATACATTATTACCATCTTGGATATATAAAGTATCATTACTAAGAGAAATGTTTTGGTCATCAGTGTCTATGGTAGTAGGAATTATAACGAAATTACCATTTGAAATGGTTAAAGTATCATTAGAGTATGATAAAGATTGTAACTCGTTATTTGGGTCAAAGTCAGCATCATTTACCTTGTCATTTATTACTTCCGTTGCCAATTTTGCAAAAGGAACAGAAAGTAACTGAGATATTCCCATTTGAGTATAGTTTGTTCCACCACTAGCATCCATTGCTGTTTCTATAAAAAAAGAATGGCCAGGATTCCAGTTAATTGTAGAAATATTTCCACTTACAACAGTTCCCGCACCAATTTGCACTGTAAATAAACCAAATTGGTTGGTAGTTACTGAGTGGGTTTCTTCGTATACATTAATACCTGAAGGAGTTGGGTATTGTTCCCAAATAATAATTTTTAAACTAATAGCTTGGTTTTGCAAAGCAACACCTTGGTTGTCTCTTGCTATACCTTGATAACTGAATAAGTCTGGACTTTGAGCAGGTACAATGGTACAACTTAAAAGAATAGTTAAAATAAGTAATAGTTTTCTCATAATCTGTTTTAATAGTGGATGTTATAATACTCAATTGGATAAAAAAGGTTACAAGTTTTACCTTATAACCTTAACTACGAGTAAATTTATTTTTTGGTTTTTATTAGTTCAGTTGTTGTGTTTTTATAAGGTTTAAAGCAGAACCGGCTTTTACCCATTCAATTTGTTGTTCGTTATATGTGTGGTTAGCTTTAATAGTGTCTTTACTACCATCTTTATGAACTACTTCAACAGTAAGTGGCTTATTAGGCGCAAATTCATTTAAGTCAATAAAATTGAAGGTATCATCCTCCTGAATTTTGTCATAGTCTGCTTCATTTTCGAAAGTTAGACCTAACATACCTTGTTTTTTAAGATTTGTTTCATGAATTCTAGCAAAAGATTTGACTAAAACTGCTTTAACACCCAAATGTCTGGGCTCCATTGCTGCATGTTCTCTTGAGGAACCTTCTCCATAGTTATGGTCACCAACCACAATTGATGGAATGCCGGCAGCTTTGTAAGCTCTTGCTGTAGCGGGAACTTCTCCATAACTTCCATCTATTTGGTTTTTTACTTTATTAGTTTCATCATTGAATGCATTAACAGCTCCAATTAAACAGTTATTTGAAATATTATCTAAATGTCCTCTATATCGTAGCCAAGGGCCAGCCATAGAAATATGGTCAGTAGTACATTTTCCTTTTGCTTTAATTAAAAGCTTTGCTCCTGTAATATTGTTTCCATCCCAAGCAGGGAAAGGACTTAATAACTGAAGTCTTTCAGATTCAGGGTTTACAATTACTTCAACATTGCTTCCATCTTCTGCAGGAGACTGGTATCCGTTATCTTTTACATCAAAACCTTGTGGGGGCAATTCCATACCAACGGGTTCGTCAAGCATTACTTCTTCACCATTTTCATTTATTAGTTTATCTGTCATAGGATTAAACCCTAGGTTTCCGGAAATTGCTATTGCGGCTACCATTTCCGGAGAGGTCACAAAAGCATGAGTATTTGGGTTTCCATCGGCTCTTTTTGCAAAGTTTCTATTGAAGGAGTGAACAATGGAGTTCTTCTCTTTCTTTTCTGCTCCTGCTCTATCCCATTGTCCAATACATGGTCCACATGCGTTAGTAAAAATAGTAGCATCTAGTTTTTCAAAAATCTCTAAGATACCATCGCGCTCAGTTGTATATCGTACTTGCTCAGAACCTGGATTAATTCCAAATTCAGCTTTTGTTTTTAATTTTTTATCTAAAGCTTGTTGCGCAATAGAGGATGCTCTTGATAAATCTTCATAAGACGAGTTTGTACAAGAACCAATTAATCCCCATTCTACCTTCATAGGCCAATCGTTTGCTTTAGCTTTTTCAGTCATTGTTCCTACTTCTGTAGCTAAATCTGGAGTAAAAGGCCCATTTAAGTGTGGTAACAACTCTGACAAATTAATTTCAATAACTTGATCGAAATATTGCTCAGGGTTAGCATACACTTCAGGATCTGCTGTTAATTTATTAGCTTCGTCAGCTACATCTTCTCTATCAGTAGCACGCAAGTAACGCTCCATAGACTCATCATAACCAAACGTAGAGGTTGTTGCACCTATTTCAGCTCCCATATTACAGATAGTTCCTTTTCCTGTACAAGACATAGAAGTCGCACCAGGACCAAAATATTCTACAATAGCTCCAGTACCACCTTTTACAGTAAGTATTTCAGCTACTTTTAAAATCACATCTTTTGGTGCTGTCCATCCAGATAATTTACCTGTTAATTTAACACCAATCAACTTTGGAAATTTTAATTCCCAAGCCATACCTGCCATTACATCTACAGCATCAGCACCTCCAACTCCAATGGCAACCATACCTAATCCTCCTGCATTTACAGTATGCGAATCAGTACCAATCATCATTCCTCCAGGAAATG
>JAUHYR010000073.1 GCA_030426475.1 Bacteroidia bacterium | reverse complement strand
TGGGAAAGTATGATTAACATTTTGGAATTGGGATATAGGAAATAATGGAACAATAGATTATACAACGCAAAATATTAATCATACTTTCCCAGGTCCCGGAACTTATACTGTAAAGTTGGTTGTTGGAACGTCTACATGTAAAGACTCTATTAATAAAACGGTTACGGTTTATAGTAATCCGGTTGCAGATTTTGACGCAGATTCAGTATGTTTTGGTGATCAAACTTGCTTTTTAGATAAGTCGATGGTTACTAATAGTGTGCTTACTGCTTGGCAGTGGGACTTTGGAGATGGTACAAATAACAATACTAACGGACCTTGCCATGCTTATGCTTCTGCAAATCAAGCCCCTGGTTATGCTATTAAATTAGTAGTTACTTCTGCTCAAGGTTGTAAGGATTCTGTAACTAAAAATATACCGGTATATACTTTACCAACAGCTTCTTTCACAGCTACTGATGAGTGTTTAAATGTAGCTTCTTCAATTACTGATAACTCAGTTAACACATCCACCTATCAGTGGGATTATGGTTTCCCTGGTGCTAATTCCAATACTTCAGGAACTCATACCTATTCTTTTCTTAATGCCGGAGCTGGAAATTATACAATAGAATTAGTTACTACTACCCAATACGGTTGTACAGATACTGCTACACAAAATGTGACTATTCATCCAATGCCAACAGCTGATTTTAACTTTACAAATGTTTGTGACGGGTTGGCGCTCCCTTTAAATGATGCTTCAAATGTATCAACAGGAGTAATCACAGGATGGGAATGGTTTTATGGTGACCAAACACCAAATGGAAACACACAAAATGCAACGCATACCTATGCAAATTGTGGTAAGTATAATGCAAGCTTAGTGGTTACTTCAGATAATGGTTGTACAGATACAATAACTAAACAAGTTGAGGTTTATCCAAATCCTGTGGTTGACTTTACCCCTACAGAAGTTTGTTTAGGAACTAATTCACAATTTAATGACTTAACCAACCTAAGCTGTAATGGTTCTCCCGGAGTAATTGCAAATTGGAACTGGAATTTTGGTGATAACACTCCAACTTCAGGAGCTCAAAATCCTAATCATAATTATGCGGCTCCAAATGTATATAACACCACTTTAATAGTTACTAGTGCAAATGGTTGTATAGACTCTATTACAAAACCAGTTACGGTGTATGATAATCCACCTGCAAATTTTGTGGCGGATAATTTAGATGGTTGTACCCCTGTATGTACTAATTTCATACCGAATGGAAGTACCGGTGGAGTTCCCGGAAGAACTTATGTTTGGAATTTTGGTGATGGTAGCTCCACTTCAAGTAACGGACCATCTCATTGTTATACTAATGATGGACTAACGGTTAAAAAATTTGGTGTTACTTTAACGGCAATTCAAAACTACGGAACAAAGCAATGTAGTACAACAGTTACCCAAAATAACCTTATAACCGTTTATCCGTTGCCAATAGCAAACTTTACCTGGTCTCCAAACGTATTGAATGTATTTTATGCTCCTGAAGCAGAGTTTACAGACTTATCGAAAATACCTGCAACATGGAGTTGGGATTTTGGTGATGGAGATAAGGCTAATACACAAAATCCCACACATTTATATAAAGACTCTGGAAACTATATAGTGTGGTTATATATAGAAAGTAGCTATGGATGTAAAGACAGCATTTGGAAGGAGTTGAGAGTAGAGCCTGATTACGCAATCTTTATTCCGAATACATTTACACCGGATGGAGATGGCGATAATGATTTCTTTTTCCCAAAAGGATATGGAATTGAGGATATGAAGTTGATGATATTTGACAGATGGGGAGAATTGATTTTTAGTGGAGAGAATGGAAATGCTATATGGGATGGAAAAGTAAAAGGAAAAAGTGTAGGTAAAACAGATGTTTATGTTTATAGACTAGATGTTAAAGATGTTAGGGAAGAATATCATACTTATATTGGTAAAGTAACCCTCTTAAAATAACCCCTTTTATTTATGTTAACATAAATAATCGTTCATGTAAAAGCCCTGTTTATCAGGGCTTTTTTTATTATTCATCGTATATTTATTATTTTTCACGTATGAAGATTTTCACTTTGTTTTTTATATCCTTTTTTTTCTCCTTTGATTTATCTGCTCAAACTTTTCAAAAAGGTTTTTCAGAAATTGAGAATAAGGAATATTTAAAACATGCGCACATTGGTATTTATGCTTTATATCCTGACAGCGAAGAAGTAATACTTGATATTAATTCTGAAAAAACCTTAATTCCGGCTTCTACTCAAAAATTAGTAACAACTGCTGTAGCGCTTCAAAAATTAGGCTCTGATTTTAAATTTAACACAAAGGTTTATTATTCGGGAGAAATAAAAGATAGTATTTTACATGGAAATATAGTTATAAAAGGAGGTGGAGATCCAACTCTTGGTTCAGAAAGGTTCAACCAACAAAATTTTATTTATGACTGGGTTTCTAAGATTAGGGCTTTTGGAGTAAAAGAAGTAAAAGGAACGATTATTACTGATGTGACTTCTCACTCAAATAATCCCATCCATAATTGGATATGGGGAGATATAGCAAATTATTATGGCGCAACAGCTTATTCAATTAATCTATTTGATAATACTCAAAAACTGTACTTTAAAACAGGAAATATTGGTGACACCGCCAAAATTATGAAAGCAGAACCTGAAGTAAACTTTGTAAATTATAGAAGTGAGGTAATTGCTGGTAATATTACTTCAGATGAAGCATACGTGTATGGTTCTCCTTTTGATGGAAATAGAATAGTTAAAGGTAAACTACCTCAATATAGAAGCGAGTTTTTGGTAAAAGCTGCTCTTCCCTCTCCTAATAAAGTTTTAGAACAACTAATGAAAAAACAATTAGAAAAAGCTGGAATATCTATTAATGAAGAGGTAGTTGTAAAAGGAGAGTTAAATTTAATTTTTGTTCATGAATCCCCACCACTAAAAGACATTATTTATTGGACCAATCAAATTAGTATGAATTTATACGCAGAAGCTATTTTACTAAGTTTATGCTTAAATAGCGGACAGGCTAATTCAGATTTAGGGGTGAAGGAAGTTGAAAGCTTTATTTCTTCTAAAGGTATTTATGTAGAAGGAATGCATTTAAGCGATGGTAGCGGATTATCTAGAAATAATGGAATAACCGCCAAGCAAATGGTTCAGATTCTTCAACAAATTAAAACTACTAAAGAGTTTGATGATTTTTATAAGTCATTACCTGTTTCCGGAGAAAGTGGAACGCTAAGAAATTTTGCAAAATCAATACCTGGAAAAATCCATGCTAAAAGCGGTTACATCAATGGCGTAAGATGCTACTCAGGTTATCTTACCACAAATAATGGGAGAGAAGTTATTTTTTCAATTATGATAAACAACTACACCTGCTCAAATTACCAGATAAAGAAAGATATTGAGGATTTGCTGATACAACTTCAAAAACTTTGATTATTCAGTCTTTAAATTGTACTTATAATCCTCAGATATTGTGGTAAATGCTGTTCTTCTATTTTTTTGGTGGCATGCACACTCGTCATTTCTAGTATCACCACATTCAGGATATTTAGAACAATCGTCAATCGGTTTAGTTTCTCCGTAACCTTTAGCTATCATTCTTTCTTTGGAAATACCATTTGCAATTAAATAGTTTACAACAGATTTAGCTCTTTCTTGAGACAATTTTAAATTGTATTTATCATTTCCTCTGCTATCGGTATGGGAAGCAATTTCAACAATAATATTGTCATTTAACTTTAAGAACTCAATCAGATTATCCAATACTTCTTTAGACTTTGGTCTAAGAGTAGCCTTATCAAAGTCATATTCAATTCCCTCTAAAGCAATTTCTCCTTCAGGTATTGGCGTTAAATAAAAATCTTGAACAAATGTTTTAGATTCTGCAAGCCCTACTGTGGATATACTTGCCGCATCACCAAAAAAGCCTTTCTTTTGAGCCTTAATAAACCATTCCTGATTGTAATCAAGCTCCATTTCATAATATCCATTTTCATCACTGGTTAAGAAAATAGGCTCTTTAACTCCTTTTATATCCTTAAAAGTGATTAATGCATTTGGAATAATATCATTAGTTTCCGCATTAAATACAGTACCATTTATGGCAAATTTCATTGGATTTTTGGTAAACGTATATAATTTATTACAGTAGCCTGTTGTTAAGTCTTCGTATTCTTTGTCAACACAAGAAGCACATTCTGCTTTATTGGATGTTAGAAAACCAAAAGATTGGTCTTCTGAAATAATATAAAAAGTTTCATCTTTACTTGAGTTGACAGGTTTACCTAAGTTTACTGCAGTTGTCCACACAGAGTCATAATCATTAAATGTTGAACGCATTACGTCTAATCCTCCAAAGGTTTCATGCCCGTCAGATGAGAAATAAAGTGTTTTACCTATATATTGATAAAATGGAGTAACTTCATCACCGGCTGTATTTATAATATTTCCAGCATTTTTTGCAGGGCCAACATTTCCAAAATCATCTACGGTACAATACCAAATATCATAACCACCATAACCATCAGGTCTATTGGAAGAGAAAAACAGCAAGGTCCCGTCTAATGATAGAAAAGGATGCATTGATTGATAACCTTCTGTGTTTACATTTTCATTTAATTTTAATGGTTGCATCCATTGATTGTTAAAAAACTTACTCACGTAAATAGCACACTCATTAGGTGCAAAAGGAGACCATCTGGTAAAGTAAAATGTTTGTCGGTCTAATGACATAGATCCACAACCTTCATTATTTCCACTATTTAATGGAGGACCAAACTTTGTTGGAACTCCAAATCCATTTTTATCTTTATCTACTACATATAAATCACTTGCGTAGTTAGCAGGATAGTCTATTTCTTCACTTGAGGTATTTCCTTCTCTTGCTGAAGAAAAGACAAAAGTATTTTCATTACCATGGAAGTTTATTGCAAAGTTAGATACTCCTGAATTAAATGTACTATCTAGTTCGTAAACTGCGATATCTTTTCTAGGCTCTCCAGAATCAATAGCTTTATTACAACTTACAATGTATTGTTGAGCTCTAACAAAATAAGGGTCTTCGGTATTTGTAAATTCTGTAACAAATGTTTCCAATTGATTTAATGCATCACCATATTTTTCATTTTTCATTAATGCATCAGCATACCAAAAGCGGATATATGGGAATTTTGAGTTTCTGTTATTTAAAGATTTAGCATACCAAATTTCTGCTTTTTTAAAATTTTTATTTAGTCTATAACAATCGGCTAAAATATTAATGACATAATTTTCTTCAGTATCTTCCATTGTTTTGGAAGAATCTTTTTTAGTAGAAGTTTCTACATCTTTCGCCTTAATGGCTACTGATTTTACTTCATAGGGGTAAGTAATTTCCCCGGTATTTAAAGTATTACTTCCTAAAACTTTTAAGTAGTAATAAATTGCAGAGGAATATTGTTTGTTTTCAAAGGAGGCATTTCCTAACTCCAGAGACTCTTTTTTGCTTTGAGCAAAAACAGAAACTCCAATAAATGTCAAAATAAAAAAAGCAGTTAATCTTCTCATCGTTATATTCTTGGGCAATTAGGTACAGTAATAGGTTTTCTGTTTTTTGGTATATAGGTAACCGAAATTTCAAAAGCTCCTCTACCATTAGTAGAAGCTTTTAAGGTGGAAATATTTATGTCATAACTAACTCTGGCAATATAGTCTTTAAACTTGCCACCTAGCTCAATCACAGCAGCATCTTGATTGGCCAATGTGGTTCTATAATACGGACCAAAAATTATATAAGAATCCATGTTTTTTAAATAGAAATGTCCAACCATACTCAGAAGTAACTCATTTACATTTCCCTGATTCATATAGATTGCTTTCGGCAATAATTGAATTCCCTCACTTAAATTATATTTCACTCCTACATGACCTATATGACGCATAGGTAGTTTGTTAGATTTATCATTGTAAAATGATTCAGATGGTTGATTAACATGAAACAAAGAATAACCAACAAAAGGATTTACTCTGGCTTCTTCTTTACCATAAAAATAAAGAAGCCCTGCATTCACGTCTGGAATAATGGTTTGTGCGTTACCAATATTTTCACCGGAAGGAAGAGAGGTATTAAACCCGCCACCGTTTTGAACAGTATATTGATTTTCAAAAGTAAGTTTATTATAATCTACACTTTTTTGAAAAGCTCCACCGTGAACACCAATTGACAATTGATGGTTACCATCTTTTGTTAGGGGAAGTGTGTAAGCTGCAGAAATTAATCCACCGGCAACATTATAACTTCCGGCTCCTGCATTATTATTAATTAGTTGAACACCAAATGCCCATTTGCCAAATGCTTTGTCAAAAGAAATTAATCCGGTTGTAAAAGGTCTGGTTGATATTACCTTCCATTGGGTTCTGTAATGAGCATGTAATCTGTACTTTCCATTAAACTTTCCTGTCATGGCAGGATTAAGAAATAATGGGGGTGCGTCATATTGTGCTAAATGGAAGTCCTGAGCACCAACATTAATAGATATTAATGTACTAAATAAAACAAGGGTTAATAATCTTTTCATTCTAGTTCTTTTATAATCAGTTTTATCGAAGTAGTGTGACGTCTCCTTCTATGGTGTGGACTACTTCATCTTCTGTAACAGCTCTAACTTGATATATATAAACACCCATCGGCTGTTCTATTCCATCCTTAGTGCCATCCCAACCGGTTGATTGTTCATTCGACCTGAAAATAAGCTCTCCCCAATTGTTATAAATATCAAACTGAAATTCAATAAATGGTCCGCCTAATACATAAAGAATGTCATTTTCACCACTACCGTTTGGAGAAAATCCGCTAGGAACTAATGGAGGCATAAATACAATAAAATCTTGAACAGTTGTATCCATACATCCATTATTGTCAGTAACAACTAAGGTAACAGGATACTTTCCGCTATTTTGGTAGTAGTAATAAGGATTTTGATTGGTAGAGTTTCCTGTTCCGTCACCAAAATCCCAATTCCAGGCAATGATATTAGTATATGATTTATCTGTAAAATTAACATATTCACCAATTTTCATAGAATACCTATCTGCTATATAGTCAGCTACAGGCTCCGGATAAACCGTTATATTTTTATTAATAGTATCCAAACATCCTTGCGCAGATTGAACTATCAATTGAACATTATACGTTCCTGATGTGCCATAACTAAAACTTGGATTTTGAGAAGTACTATTTTGACCATTTCCTAAATCCCACAACCAGTTGGTAATAGTGCTTCCGTTTACCGAAGAAGAATCATATAAGAAAGTAGGTTCATTTCTACAAATTCCGGTAGAACCAAAATCAGCCTCTGGTAAGTGATACACAACTATAGGCTTAATAATGGTATCAAAACATCCGTTATTCGAAGTAACTATTAGTTGAACCAAGTGAGTACCTGAAGTATCAAAAACATTTTTTGGATTCTGTTGATTGCTAGTGCCATTTCCAAAATCCCATTGCCAAGAGGTTAAATTACCAACTTGTGTGAATGATGAATCTAAGAATGGAGTAGAATCATTCATACAAACACCTGTAAAATTAAAGTTGGCTGTAGGTGAAGGTAGAATAGCCACAGTAATAGAGTCGTATTGTGTTTTACATCCTCCGTTATTTCTTGATTGAAAATAAAAAGTAACACTTCCGTTTGAAATATCACCAGCACTTGGATAATATAATGTGTTCAAAGAAGTATCAGAAGGGTTATAAGTCCCTGTTCCATTAGTTACCCAATATCCGGCATTTGTTGTACTATTTGCATTTAATTGAATAGGATAAATATCACAAATGGTATCCTCAACCGATAGAGAAATTGTAGGAGGAGGAGTAAATGTAATGGTAATAGAATCAATAGTTGGGATACAATTTCCTACGCCAATGGTTGTTAAGTAAAGTTTTACCGAACCATTTGAAGTATCAAGCGGGCTAGGTATATATTGAGCTCCGTGACTTAATGTATCATCCGGTGAAAATGTCCCGGTTCCTGAAGTTGACCAAACTCCATCTTGAGCCACAGTAACAGCTCCAAATAAAGGGACATAAGCCGTATCCTGACACACAAAAATATCACTTCCGGCATTTACTGTAGGTCCCGGAACGTAGGTTATAATAACAGTGTCAGTTTGTTGAGGGCATAACCCATTATTAGTACTTGCTAAAATAATAACAGATTGACCAGCTACATTTACCTCATTATTAGTTGGAGTATATGTATTCCCTAAACTTGTATTACTTGGATTAAAACTTCCCGGAGCAATCCATAAACCGGTTCCCGTAGAAGAAAACCCTGATAAGTTAACAGCCGGAGCATTTATACATGAGGTGGTATCCGGACCGGCATTTACAATAGGTCTTGCCTGTACAAATATAGGCTTCGTAATTGTATCTACACATCCGTCAGAAGTTGTGACGATTAATTGGGCATTAAAGTTCCCACTTAGATTATAATTGTAAGTAGGACTTGGAATGGTAGATGTTCCTCCATCACCAAATGTCCATTGCCAAGAAATAGGTGTTCCTGTACCACTATTTGCATTGGTTGTGTCATTAAAGCTAACGGGTGACCCCTGACATACAGAATCAGGATTCATGGTGAAGCCTGCAAATATATTACCTATAGTAAATGTCTTATAAGTTGTGTCAGCACAGGCTGTACCATATTGAGCAATTAGCATAACGGTATATGTTCCTAAACTCGGATAGGTGTATGCGGGCGGATTTTTCTTGTAACTTGTGTCTGTTGTGGAGCCTAAGTCACCAAAATCCCAAAAGAAATCCGTAGCTGCTGAATCAGATTGATTAGTAAATTGTACGGTTAAACTTTTACATGCATCTATAACTCCAATATATGGGTTTGCGGGTGGTGGACAATCTAATACGTTAAATTGAAAGTCCCTATAAATTTCATTTATCTTAACTCCATCTCTATATTCTTCACACTTGACACCAACAACATGTTGACCCAAACCAGGCGGATTAAATGAAATTAACCCGGTTTGTGAATTGATGGCAAAAGTTCCTCCACCCATTGGGTTAGTAAACGAATATCCAGGTTGGTAGTTTACTAATGTAAAATTAGGAGTATTTCCTGTAAAACCTGCTTGAGTATTAAAAGGTCTGTACAACGAATAAACAAGCGAGTCTCCGTCCTTATCTGTAGCAGCATGATTAAATGTTTGGTTTTGATTTCTACAAACAAAAACCGGTGGAAAGTCAACCCAATTTGGACTAGTGTTAGTTAACAGAGTAGAATTGTCGGGTATATAAGTATAAAATGTTTCTTGCGTTCCTCCAGGATTATTAAGGTTAATAATACTATTATTTCTACAGCATATTTGATACCATAAGTGGTAGCCTCCGGTATTAGGAGGTAGGTTATTCACGACTTTTGTATAAACAGCTTCCGCAACACAAACACCCGGATTAAAAGCACAAGTGTCTATAGGTGGATTAAGTGTATCTAGTGAAGTAAGGGGAATGTTAATATTTTTACTTGGAGAAAATGCAGCTCCGTTGTTTCCTCTAACTTGTATAGTTATGTTACCAAGATTTGCAGTTCCGGCTCCACAATCTTTGTAAAGCTTCAGAGTAATCCTATATGTTGCTCCACCCAGATGTTCATAGGTTAAAGAGCCACCTATAATATGAGTAGCAAAGCTGAATATAGGAAATAGTAATACCGCAATTAGTAGTAAGTAAGTTTTTCTCATAGTGGTTTCGAATTACACAAACTGTAAAAGTAGGAAAAAATAAAATAAAATAAGTTTTATCGATAATAAATTAAAGTTTATCCTTAAAAAAAAGGATTTCACTTTCGTGATTTGTTCAATTTGTCTAAATTTGGGGTTTGTTCAATTTTATACTATGCCGAAAAACTACTATTTATCATTTATCTTAGTAAGCCTTTTGTTTGTTTCTGCTTATTCTCAAATAAACATTCAATGGGAGTCAAGACATACGAGTGCCGGATTTAATGTCGATGCTGCCAAAGCAATAGCTCTTGATGACTCCAATAATGTTTATGTTACAGGAACTTCATATGTAAATACGACTAGTGGTTTTGATATTGTTACTATAAAGTACAATAATGCCGGAGTTCAACAATGGATGAGAACATATTCCGGAGCAGGAAATGGCATTGATGAAGGAAGAGATATTTATGTTGACGCTAACAGAAATACTTATGTATGTGGTTATATGACAAACGGATCGGGTAATTTTGATTACATCACCATAAAGTATGATCCATCAGGAACGCAACTTTGGGCAACTCCTTATAACGGTACTGCCAATGGTTTTGATGAGGCTTATGCCTTAGTGGTTGACAATAGTACAGGAGATGTTTTTGTTACCGGAGGTGCTGATATGACAAGCCAAAGTACTAATATGGTTACGCTTAAATATAATTCGTCAGGTGTTCAACAAAATTTAGTTCAGTATAATGGAACACCCGCTAGCACGGCTATAGATAATGGCTTGGATATTTTTATGGATGCTGCCAAGAATATTTATGTAACCGGTTATGCAACAATTAACGGACAAGATTTGAATTATGTTACTATGAAGTACAATAACTCATTAGGTGCAATTTGGGGTTCTCCGGCTTTATATAATGGAACAGGAAATTTACTAGATATACCATCTAAAGTAGTAGTAGATAATTCAGGAAATGTGTATGTTACAGGGGCAAGTTATGGAGGTCAATTATTTGACTTAGACTTTTTAACGATAAAATATAATAGTGCAGGAACTCAGCAATGGGTTAGAAGATATGATGGTGCTGCTTCTGAAGAAGACAAAGCGCTTGATATGCTTGTTGATAATAACGGAGATGTTTACATCACGGGTAGAGTTAATGGTCCTGTAGGAGAGTCTGAAAACATTGTAACGATTAAATATAGTACTGCGGGAAATCAATTATGGCTAAATCAATATAATGGTCCGGCATCTCAATTTGATGAAGGAAACAGTATTAAGCAGGGTAAAAATGGCGACATATATGTAACAGGATTTAGCAGAGGAATAGGAACTAATAATGATTATTTAACCCTTAAACATGATTCATCTAACGGAAATATAATTTGGGAAGCTAGATTTGACGGTCCTGCAAGTAATAGTGACCAGGCAGCAATGATGGCGCTGGATACTGCGGACAACGTGTATGTTACCGGAAAGTCAAAAGATCCAATAACTAACTTTGATTATTCTACCATCAAATGGTGTCAGTTTGAAACTTTTGGACCTAATGATAAATTTATTTGTGTAGGAGATAGTGTTCAACTAAGCCCAACCGCATCGGGAGCTACAGGATGGAGTTGGACACCAACAACAGGATTAAGCAATCCAAATATTAGAGATCCTTATGCAAAACCGACAGTAACAACAACTTACTTTGTAACCGCTACTAACGGAACAGGTTGTTCAAATACAGATACTATTGTTGTTACCGTAAACTCATTACCTTCTAACGGAGTTACTCCAGTTGGTTCCACCACATTTTGTATGGGAGATTCATTACAACTTGTTGCCGATTCATCAGATAATTATAATTGGAGTAATGGTGATACCACCAGAACGACTTATGTTTACTCTACAGGAACTTATACTGTTACCATATCAGATACTGTTGGCTGTGCGGCACAAGGTCAAATTTCTGTAACTGTAAATCCTTTACCAAATGTATCTGTTGGGCCTGATGTTAGAATTTGTTTAGGTGATTCGGCACAACTAAATGCCACAGGAGCTAATTCTTATACCTGGAGTACTCAAAATGGATTAAGTGATTCTACTATAGCAAATCCATGGGTAAATATTTCTATTGCACAGACATATTTCGTCTGGGGAACGGATGCTAATAATTGTACCGGAGTAGATACTATTACGGTTTTTGTAGACCCTGTTCCTACGGCAGCGTTTAGTCAAAGTGCAGATACTATTTACCTTAATAAAAATACTCAGGTAGCATTTTTTGATCAAAGTATAAACCCTGCTTCATGGAACTGGAGCTTTGGAGACGGTGGTACGTCAACTCAAAAAAATCCAATCCATACTTATTCAACACCCGGAGTTTATACAGTTAAACTAGTTGTTAATCTTGGAAATTGTAAGGACTCTATAACATCAACGGTTTGGGTTTTCTTAACGGATGGATTAGAAAATCATTCTTTAATTAAAGAGTTTAATATTTATCCAAATCCTACTAAGAATATGCTAAATATCACTTCTGATGTAACGATGTTAAATAATGTTATAGTGACTTTATATACCGTAGATGGAAGAGAGGTTAAAAAAGAAAATTTAGGAATTCTTACCGGTAAAACAAATCATAAATTTGATGTTTCTGATTTATATGATGGTTCATATATACTAATTTTATCGTCCGAAGAGGAAAGGATTGTCAGAAAAATTCAAATCTTGAAATAGCTAGATTTAGTTTTACATTTAAAAAATTGAAAAATGAATAGAGTTTTTGGTGCTTTAATAATAAGCGCAGTATTATTTTCTTGTGGAACAAAAGAGGAGCAAGGAACGGGTGATATAATGGGTACATTAACAAATGCTTCAGGAAAAGAAATATATTTAGAGGAATTACAGCCTAGTAGTATAGTTCCGATAGATACGGCTAAAGTGGATGAAGAAGGAAACTTTAGATTTGATTATAAATTTAAGGAAAAGGCATACTACAGAGTTAAATTTACGAATGAAAGTTATTGTAGTTTAATTGCATCTGAAGGAGAACAAATAAAAATAACAGGTGATGCACTTAACTTAAATGCAACGTATGAAGTTTCAGGTTCCCCTGCATCGGAAGCGTTTAGGACAGCTTTAAAGGAGTTTACTACTATTTATCAAGAAATGAATGCTATTCAGAGTAGTTACAATGAAAATATGGGTCCTGAACAAGTTGCTCAACTACAATTACAATATAATATGGCAAATCAAAAGTTAATTGATTTTGCAAAACGACAAGTTGAAACCCAAGAAGACCCTTACGTTTCTCAGTTTTTTATTGAGCAATTAAACCCAGAGGAGTATTACGATTACTACAAAATGCTGAATGATAAATTTCAAGCTAAATACCCTAATTCTACCCATGCTGATTTTTTTGCCAAAAGAGTAAATGCAATGGGAAAACTTGCTCCGGGTGCTGAAGTTCCTGACATTATTTTACCTAATACAAAAG